>NZ_JBFTNY010000005.1:0-274268 GCF_056397705.1 Variovorax sp. 05L425
CGTAAGCAGTCAATAAACCGCGCCCTGTTCATCGACGCTGATGAAGTGCGGGGTTGGGTTACGGAGTTGGCAGCGCGATGTTCCAGGGCAGCAAGGCCTCGTAGTCGTCGGCCGTCTGCGCGAGCGGCAGCTTCTTGAACAGGGCGACGAGGTAGCGATACGGCTCGACGTTGTTGGCCTTGGCAGTCTCAATGAGCGAGTAGAGATTCGCGCTGGCATTCGCACCGCCGACAGTGTCGGCGAAGAGCCATGAACGGCGACCAACGACGAATGGTCTGATGGCGTTTTCAACCGGGTTGGAGTCCAGCGGCCAGGTCCCGTTGTCCAGGAAGCGGATGAGCTTGGGCCACTGGCCGTGCAGATAGTGCAGCGCCTCGCCCAGCAGGCTCGTTGGGGTGACGGCGTGCAGGTGCATGAGCAGCAACTGTTCGATCTGCTTGACCACTGAGGCGCTGTAGCGCTGGCGCAGCCGGAGACGGCGTTGCGGCGCCCACCCCTTGGCCAGCGCCTCCGCACGATAAAGCTTGCCGATGAGTTTGATGATCCGTGTGGCCAGTTGGTCCGGCGATCGGGCGGCCTTCGGGATCGACTCCTCGGCCTTGATGAGCGGTCGGCGCGCATGCACCCAGCATCCAAGATGCGTCAGGCCATGGTCCTGGGCGATCCCGTCGTAGACCTGATACCCGTCGCTCACGAGCGTGGCGCCGCGCCGGATACCGGCATAGAGCTTCTGCGCGTGCACGGCACCGCGACCCGGTGCATAGGCGAACAGTCGCACCGGCGGTCCGCTGCCGTTCATCTGAGCCCACATGAAGCTTTTGGTTTGAGCCTTGCGACCGGGCTCCTTGAGCACTTGCACAGTAGTCTCGTCCCCGTAGATCAGGTCGGAGTCCAACAGGTGGTCACGCAGCAGGTTGATGATGGGCTGCACGGCCAGGCCGATACGCACCACGCCCGCGGCCAGGGTGTTGCTCACGATGTCGCCGCCGAAGCGGCGCAGCAGAACGGCCGTGCGATACAACGGCATGCCGAACTGGTACTTGCCCGTGATGACCCAGGCCTGCGCCTCTTCAGTGAGAAGGCCTCGCGGGATGATGCGCGCCGGTGTCGGCGCGACCTTCAGACTCAGGTCACAGCAGGGGCACGCGTACTTGATGCGGTGGTGCTGGAGCACGCGCACCTGCTCGGGGATGACGTGCATCTGCTCGCTGACCTCGGCGCCGATCTCCACCAACGCGTGGCCGTCGTGCGCGCATACACGCTCGGACTCAGGCAGCTCGTGACGAACGATGTCACGCGGCAGTGCGGGATCCAGCGCCTTGCGTCCGCGCTTCTTGCGATGATGGCCAGCGACCGGCGTCGAGTCCTCATCATCGATTTCGGCTGGCAGTGTTTGCGCGGTCGGCGCGAGCGCCTCGGCCTCGTTGAGGAACAGGTCCTTCTGATCAGTGCCGCGCGCCTCGCTCTTGGCGGCGAACAACTGACGCTGCAACGCGCGAAGCCGCTCGAGCGCCAGGTCCCGCTCGGTGGTCACCACGCGGAGCTCGCCCATGGCGTCGGCCAAGGCCTTTTGCAAAGCGGCGAATTCTTCGGCGGTGGGCATCTGAACCATCGCCTGCTTCGATCCACATCGAACGCGAGCGTTCCGGGATCATCGCATCTTCATGCGAATTCCTCGTGGCGCTGCGCGCCGCGACTGGCCCTCTATCAGGCCACGCGCGTGTAGAAGCGATGGGGATGCTTGCGGATGACGGCGAGGTCGATGCCGTCGAGCAACCAGTGCAGTTGCTCCACCGTCAGCGTCGGCACCGTCGCCGCGTCGGGCCAGCTGAAACGGTCCTGTTCCTCAAGCCGTTTCATCATGAGCCAGAACCCGTTGCGGTCCCAGGCGAGAATCTTCACACGATCACGTCGCCGATTGCGGAAGACGTACACCGCCTTCGCAAACGGATCCAAACCCAACGCCTGTTCAACCAGGATCGCCAAGCCATTGAGGCCGACTCGGAAGTCGATGGCCTCGCGGTGCAGGTAGACCCTCAGTCCTTCGTCGAAGCGGAACATGGCAGTCGCCCCAACATCTGCACCAGCGACGACAGCTCATGCAAGCTCGCCTCTCCCAGATCCAACTGCACACCGTTGGGAAGCCGCACGTGCAGCCCGACCACCGGGGCAGCCCGCGGCGAAGACGCCTCGTCACGATTCACCGGCACGGCCATCGCAGGTGCGCTGACCACCGCGGGCACTCCCATCGCCCGCTCGCACTGCGACACGCTGTTCACCTTGTCCTGGCCTGTCTCGACGTGCACGGCAATGAATGCCTCATCCTGCGTTTGCGCAATCGTGGTGGACGTCTCCTTGACGCTGCGTTGCTGGTGGGCAGCAATCCACGCCCTCAGCAAGTTCGCGTTCACCCCGTGTTCCATCGCCATGCGTGCAACCGAAACCCCCGGCTTCAGGCACGCCAAAATCAATTCCTGCTTGGCCCCTTCGTCGTAGACGCTTCGACCGTCGCGCTTGTACCCCACGACCAATCGGGCCTTCAACTCTGCGTGCTTTTCTGTCATGTCCACCTGTCCATGTTGATCTACATGGACAGGTAGCCTCTCAGTTCATCGCGTTGCAAGGAAGGGCGTGCTTGTTTGATCGCTTACGAGGCAAACCACTCGCCGCCTCCTCTCCACTGCTCGTTCGACTCGCCGCGCACCGTCGGCGAGCCAATAAGGGTGCAGGCGGCGCTTGCGGGCATCGTTGCTCAACGCTTCGGCGAGCCTTTTAGGTGTGAGCCATGACCATCGTTGCCATCGCCACGGGCAAGCTCAGCGCCGATCCCGAGCGCCGCACGGGCCCGAGCGGCAAGCCCTATACGCTCGCGAAGCTGCACGTTCACGACGGCGATGCGAGCCTGTTCGTGACGCTGTTCGCGTTCTCGGCGACGGTTCAGGACATCCTTTGCGCGCTCGGCAGGGGCGCGGCGCTCTCGGTCAGCGGCGCGCTCAAGCTCGGCACGTGGACCGGGTCCGACGGTGAGCCGCACGTGCAGGCGAGCATGACGGTCGACGCGGTGTTGACTGCGCATGAACGCGCACGTGTTGACCGGGCGGTCACCGCCGCGCGGGCCACGCAACCTGAGCGCGCATCGGCGCAGCAGCGCGCCCGTCGGCCAAAGCTGCTGCGTCGTCGTCGCGCGAGCAGGCCGCTGCGCTGTGGCACCGTGCCACGAGTGCAGGGGCTTCGAGGTTCGACGACATGGCCGACGACACCCCGAACTGACCCTTTGAAGACGCCTCTCAAGCGCTCTATTCGCTTCGCTCGGCATGCGGCACGCTTCGGGAAGACCCTGCGTCGGCCTGCACGAGAATCTGCGAGGCCAATTTCGGCCAGAAGGGCAAGAGGAGCGTTCGGAATGAAGGGTCTGCCGCAATACGCGCACTGGGAATCCAAAGGTGCATTCAAGATCACCGTCGCCGGAACGTCGCGCTATCGCAGCGCGATCGCTGCGATAGCGCAAAACCCGCCGAACACCCATTCGCTGGTCATTTGTCTCGCGTACCTCGTGCCCGACGATCAAAACCCACACGACGCGAATGCGGTCAAGGTGATGATCGAAGGACGAACCGTCGGGCACCTCTCGGCGTCCTTCGCAAAGAGTTATCGCTCCTACCTCAGTGAACTCCCTTCACACATCGAGCATGTCTCGGTGGCTGCGGCCATCACGAACGGCTTGGTCACGAAGGACCGTGCCTATGAGTACACGATCGAGGTCGACATCCCGGACCACCTAAAAATCCACGCGCTGAGTGCGCCCATGGACGATGAAATCGTTCGAGTCAACGGCTATGCGCCACTCCAACCAGCTGCCGACGGCAGCTACTTCGCAAAGGTATGGGTTCCGACCGCAAACTTCGACGAATTGCATAAGAGCCGAGCGGTCGACGAATGGACGACGGACGCGTGGGAGTCGGTCAACTTTTACGCTCGCAACAGGCAAGGCATTGGCCTCGGCTTGAAAGTCTACGAGCTCACCAAACCGCAGTACGCCGATCTGTTCAAAGGTGGCCCCGCGTCTGGCGTGCTCGTACTCGGGGCAAATCGGTTTGCGACGCTGCACATAGCTCCTGTGAAGTGAAGCCGTGCACACGCCCACGCGGGGCAAGGCGACGCGAACAGGCTCAGGACATAGCCGAAGTAGCGTCGGGCCGCGAAAACGGCTCTGGGGCGCGCTACGTGCGGCGAGCCCAGGCCGGAAGTTCGTCACGAGCCTGCCGGAATCCCACTAGCGGTGTCTTAGCGGACGGTCGCGCGCCGGTTAGAGTCGCAGGAACACCGTGCGCTCGGGGCTACTTGATTTTGGCTCCTTAGTTCATTCCCCAACACGGAGATCCTGTTGATTTCTCGCTCAGTTCGTTTCAATGGTTGGACCCGTCTGTGGATTTTGCTGTCGGTGATATGGGTCGTGATCGCCGCGATCGACGGCGTCTCAAAGTTCAACGAGGTAACTGCAACGAGACAGCAATATTTGGCTGTCCATCGTCCTGCGTTCTTCGATGAGCTGCCGCGTGCTCTTCGCGATCAATTGGTGCTTGACGATCTGACCCCGGCGGGGGACCAGTTCTTTTTGATCAGAGGAGACGAACGATCCGATCGCATTCAGAAACTGCGTGTCGGGGTGACCGAAGAGCAACAACAACAGGTCTGGAATGCTTATGTCACTATCGCCGATCGTGCGTATCGTCAGGAGCGTCGGAGCGAAGTGATTCTGGAGTACACATTGAGGGCGCTGATTCCATGCATCGTCGTGGGCGCACTTGGCTTGGCCGTCTTCTGGGTAGTCCGTGGATTCAGGTCGAAGGAAAAGTAAAGGGGTGAGTGCAACGGGGACCAAGTCGGCAGTCATTCGTCGCGATGGATTCGCCGCCTCGGCAGCCCCACGGCTTCGCGCGGATCGCCGATCAGGTCTTCTAGCCGGTAACCGCGCTGCGCGAGCATCGCTGCACACTTCGTGAGGGCCTCTTGCTCGACTTGCCGCACGCGTTCGCGTGAGAGACCGAGCACCGTGCCGACTTGTTCCAGACTCATGGGCTCGCTCGCGTACAGCCGCACGACGGGCGCGGCAGCTTGCCGAAGCGCTGTCTTGCTGAGCATGGCCGTCGAGCCTTAGCCGCCAGTTTTTTTCTGCGGCTCGAGCGCCTTCGAGAGCGTTGATTCGGCGGCGGTGAAGCGCCCCGAGCGCAACTGCACGAGCGCCAACCGCAGGGTCTCAGCGTCGCGCACGGGGTTGGGGCTGGGGTGTTGCTGCCGCTCGACGCGGCCCGGACCAGTGCGCATGGCCGGAGCTCCTGCTGTCTGCACTGGCCGGTTCGTGTCGCACCGTCGCCGGGAAATTTCTGCGGTCCGATTCTGCATCCGCGATGTCATGGCGCGCCCTTCGTGAGGTAGCCCGATCGAGTCGGAGCGCCGACGAGAGCGCGCGCTTGGCCTTCTGTCGTCGTCTCGCGGTCTGCCGTCTCGCGCACGGCGGCCGTGGGCTGTCGCTCGACCTCGCGGCGCAGGATCGCAACGGCGACCTCAAGCCCGAGGCGGCGACCGTGGGCGAGGACGGCTTTCTCGTCGCGCGAGAGCGTGCTGCGCCGCGTGGTCATTGCGCGCCTCTGCGGGGTCTACAAGACGGCCTCGGCGTGGCGTAGCGCCGCCCGTGCCCGTGAAAGCGTGTCGGCGCGTTCCGTCGGCGCGGCCCCGAGCCGCGATTCGAGGTCGAGCAGGCGTCGATCGCGCACGGCGAGCTCGCGCCCGAGAACGCTGCCGAATACGTCGATCACGGCTGCATTCGGCAGCTTATCGACCGCAGCGCGCTCGCTCTTGCTCAGGGCAGAGTCGCGCGTCTTGCCGACGGCAGCGTCGGCGCGGGCGATCGCCTGCTGTGCGCGCTCCAGTGCGCCAACCTGGCGCGTCGATCGCTGAGCGCGGGGCTTCCCCACAGTGCCGTGCAGCACGAGCAGCAGTGCGACTTCGGCCCGCGCCGTGCGTTCAATGCGCCCGCCGTGCTCCACGACAAAGAGGCCGTTCTTGTCCCGCGGCAAAGACGCAGTGAGCGCAGCAGCAAGCGGCGCCGAATCGGCGACGGTCCAGTAGCTCATGGCCGTGCGACGAAGCCGCCCATGAGGTCGGGACGACGGCCAGTCTCGACGGGTTTAAGCGCCCCGAGCACGGCAGCGACGAGCGCGTCTCTCGAAGCGCCGCTCAGGATAGCGCTGCTCGCGGCCTCGGCCACGCGCTCGGCGGTCGCCGCAAGTTGGGCCTCGTGCCTCATCTCGATCGTGTTGAGATGCATTGCACGAGCGAGCTCGAACTCGGCGTCCTGATTTCCGTCGCCGTCGTTCCAGAAGGAGCCCCTCACTGTTTTCGTGGTGGTGGTGGTCTCAGCCATGCGGGGCTCCTTTTCGAAGTGACGAAGGGATCAACGCACCGGCCCACTGGCGCAGCGTCGCGGCGATGTGCTGGCGCAGGCTCGGCACGGGTGGCGGCGCGGCGACCAGGAGGCTCATGACAGCGGCCTGCGACACCTCACCGGCGAGGATCGCGTCACGCACGAGAGAGCCGATGGCTTCGGCGTCGTCGCGCCGCCTTTGTTCACGATGACAAGCGCGCGCGTGCTCGGTGAGCTCATGCGTGAGCGCTTGGTCGATCGCCGCGCCGGGGCGTCCCCAATAGCTCAAGCGGAGTGCAGGCGCTTCGTCGGACATGGCGAGATTGTCCAACTTCGCTCGCCGAATCGGATAGATTTTTCTCGATTGCGCGCAGTTTCGGAAGATCAAACCGCAGTTGGCGGTGAATTAGGAGACCCGCACTGGAATCGCCCTTTTGGGAGAAAAAATCTCTCTTCGCCGTGAGGGCGTGGTGTCACTCGGTCACTCGTGCGCGAGCGACCCGCCCCCCGCATCAAGGAGCGGCGGAAGCGGGCGACGCTGGATCCGGGTTCAGCGACTGCGATCCCAGACGCCGGAGCGATTCAATCTCCGCATCCATGTCGCGGTAGGTAGCTCCGAAGTCGATGTTTACGGGAATGACGACCTCGAAGTCCATCCGCCCGCCGTCGGGAAGCCACAACTCCATTCGCCCATTCCCGAGCACTGCCTTGCGGAACAAGACCGCGGCGATGGCGTCGGCAGCAGAGCCGATCCGTACGGGCTTTGAATAGACCGACTGATAAGGATCGATGTGAGCCTTCCCTCGCGGGAAATCCAGTGTGAAGTTGATCTTGATGGTTTCCGCGTCGTTGATCGCCTGGAGAAAAACGATGCCGTTTTGGACGGCGGCGACGCGCAGGCGCAAATTGGAGAACTCCGCAGCCGGTGCTTCTGGCCATTCTGCGAAGCCGACGCGCAGTTCACGCAATCCGAAGCTTCGCCGAGACACATGCTCAAGCGCTCGGAGCGCATTCCGTTGCGACTCAGAAACGTAGGAGGCAAGCGGTTCGAGGCGGTTGCGCGTGCGATAGACGTCCATCTCGTCCGGAACCTCGAGCACTTCCGAGATGTACTTGCGCGCAAGGGCCTCCACGATGTCGAGTTCTCGGGCAAGCCTCACGCGGTCCTGTGCGATGTCTGGGTCGCCTCGACCATCACTGAACTGGGCATGAGCAATCGCGCACCTTCCGCTTTCATAGAGGTGCTTTCCGACATCCAATCCTTGGGCAGCAAGCTCACCGACTCGCTTGCCCGCCTCGTCGACCAACTGTGGAATCGCTTGGCCTAACCAGGACTTGCGGGCCGCAGCCGCACTTAGTTGCGATTCGATGACCTTGAAGAAGCTTAGGAACGAGTACCCCGCGTGCAGATACCGGAGCCTGGAGCCCTCGCGCCAGAATGCCAACGCTCGCCTCGTCTGCTCGTCGCGAATCAAAGGCAAATAGTTGCAGCTGAATCCATGAGGGCTGCTCGCGAGGGTCTCGGAGATGTTCGATGCTTCGGAAAAGAGCATCGCATGGGAACCATATATGTGTTGGCCGACATCGACGTAGCTCCGTTTGTACCAACCGAGAATCGAGGCAAACCTGTACATCTTGCCCAGCACCGTGTTCGTCTCGCCGTCGGACCAACGCATGGTGATGGCTGGACTGCTCATGTGTCCGTTTCGCGCCCTCACGCCGCGAAGAAAATAGTCGTCGCCGTCGTAGCAAACCCGAACGTCTTCCTGTGGCCATGAGATGGCGCTATGTGTGGCCGCTGTAAGCCAACCTATGTGCTTGCCATAGTGCTCTTCCGCGGCTTCACCAAATTCGTGTATGACGTAAGGTCCATGATCCATCGCACTGAAGGATAGCTGAGCGAATCGCTTCTCTACTTCAGTGCCCGCTCATAGAAGCGACCTCGTTGCATCGCCGAACGGCGGCGCGATGGCTCTGCGTCGGCTTAGTGGCGCGTCGCGCACGCTGCCGCAGCTGCTGCGCGGGTCATGGCCGACACCATCGCCTCGGCAGCGCCAGCGAAGCCGTCGAGCAGGCTAAAAACGACTTCCGTGGCAGTGGCCTCGGCTTCGGCACGAGGCGTGCTGCCGCTCTCCGCGAGCGTGTCGGCGAGCCGCTCGTGCAGGCCTATGAAAAGCACTGCTGCGCGCATGCTGACTGCGCGGCTCGGCCATTCGGCAAGCTGTCGCGAGAGCTCGTCGACGAGCCGCTCGGTCGGTGTTCGTGAATCTGGCATCGGAGCGCCCCCCTGGGGTGGTCAACACACGTCGGAGATTGTGCGCCGTGTGAGCGTTCGATCATCACAGCACGCGTGGGCGTTCGTGTACTCTGTCGGCTCCCAATCCGCCTCGACGATCGAGGCCGGATAAAAGGGATACTTTTCGGGATACACCGGCCTGAAAATGAGCCACACCGATGCACTTTTTCACTCGAGGAACACTTTTTTTAATGCCTCGACCGCGGGTGCACTTGCAGGGGGGCAATACCAGCGGGCCGGCAGAGCCGGTTCCGCGGTATTCCTGGAATTGGGAATTTCATTTTGAACATGGAGACATGGATGACCGCCACGCCCACCACGCCACCGCCCGAGGGTTGCATCGACACGCAGGTGCTCGACCACGTCCTGCTGATCGGCATCAACCGCCCGGCCAAGCGCAACGGATGGACGCCCGCGATGTTCCGGCAACTCGCCGAGGCCTACACGCGGCTCGATGACGAACCGGCGTTGCGGGTGGGCGTGCTGCACGCGTTCGGCGATCACTTCACGGCAGGGCTCGACTTGCCGGCGGTGGCCGAGTTCATGAAGCGCGGCGAAAAGGCCGTTCCGACCGGGCTGGTGGAGCCGCACGACTTCGGACTGCCAGGCTACCGTCGCCGCACCAAGCCGATGGTGGTGGCGGTCAAGGGCATCTGCTTCACCGTGGGGATCGAGTTGATGCTCGGCGCCGACATCGTGGTCGCGGCCGACGACTGCCGCTTCTCGCAGATGGAAGTGCAGCGCGGCATCATGGCCACGGGCGGCGCCACGCTGCGCATGGCAGAGCGCGCGGGTGTCGGCAATGCCATGCTGCACCTGCTGACCGCCGACGAGTTCGACGGCGCCGAGGCGCTGCGCCTGAACTTCGTTCAACGCGTGGTCCCTGCCGGGCAGGAACTCGACGAAGCCCTGCGCATTGCGCAGCGCATCGCGGCACAGGCCCCGCTGGCGGTGGTCGCGACGCGGCTCAACGTCATCAAGGCGATCGAGCAAGGTCCCCTCGCCGCGGTGGAGGATTTCATCCCGGTGCAGAAGACACTGTCGAACAGCGAGGACGCGGCCGAAGGCGTGCGTTCCTTCATCGAGCGCCGGCCGGCGCGTTTCTCCGGTCGCTGACCCTGGAACTCTTTGCCGGAACATCCGGCAACAATTTAAATTGCACACAATTTAATTGTCAGCTACACTTCAGCCCATGCGCACTCCAGCCCCTTCCGCACCCTCCGCCGACGAGATGCTGCGTCTGGACAATCAGCTCTGCTTCGCGGTCTATTCGGCATCGCTGGCGATGACCAAGCTGTACAAGCCCCTGCTCGACAAGATCGGGCTGACCTATCCCCAATACCTCGTCATGCTGGTGCTGTGGGAGCGCGACCGCCTCATGGTGTCGGAACTCGGCGAAAAGCTCTCGCTCGACTCCGGCACGCTGACCCCTCTGTTGAAGCGGCTCGAAGTCAATGGCATGGTGGCGCGCATCCGCGACGTCGAGGACGAGCGTCGCGTGCGCATCAGCCTCACTGCCGCCGGCCGCAAGCTCAAGGTGCGCGCGGCCAGCGTGCCGGCCTGTCTCCTGGCGGCCTCGCAATGCTCGATCGACGACCTGGTCTCGCTCACTCAGCAGGTGCAGCAACTGCGGGACCGCATCAAGGCCGCCTAGTTTTCCGGTTTTCTCCCGCGCTTCGCGTTGTCGAAGCATTCATTTCTCCAACCAGCCAGAAGGAATCATCATGGTCAAGAAACTCGACAAGGTCCTCTACACCGCGCAAGCACACACCATCGGCGGCCGCGACGGCGCCGGCAAGACCAGCGACGGCGCGCTCGACGTCAAGCTCAGCCCGCCCGGTTCGGGCAAGCCCGGCACCAACCCCGAGCAGCTGTTCGCGGTCGGCTACTCGGCCTGCTTCATCGGCGCGATGAGGGCCGTGGCGCCGAAGATCAACGTCAAGGTGCCGGACGACGTGGCGATCGATGCCAGCGTTTCCCTCGGCCCGATCGACGACGGTGCAGCCTACGGCATCGCGGTCAAGCTGGCGATCACGCTGCCGGGCCTCGACGACGCACAGAAGAAACTGCTGGTTGAAACGGCGCACCAGGTGTGCCCGTACTCGAACGCCACGCGCGGCAACGTCGAAGTGGAACTGTCGATCGCCTGATCACCTGATCCCAGCAGCGCTTTCGACAAGGCCCGTCCGGGCGTCGCCTATGCGACGATCGGGCGGGTCTTTTTCATGCAACCGACGCAGGTCTGCGCTAAGGTCTCCGCGCGCCCATGGCAAACAGGAGGTGACTCATGAGCACGACCGACTTCTTGATCCGCAAGGACGATCTCGCTTCCACCCGCATGCGTACCGCGGAGGACGCGCGGCTTGCCGACGGGCAGGTCCGCGTGCGGATCGAACGATTCGCCCTCACGTCCAACAACATCACCTATGCCGCGTTCGGCGAGGCGATGAGCTACTGGCAGTTCTATCCGACCGGCGAGGAAGGCTGGGGCAGCATTCCCGTGTGGGGTTTCGCGACCGTCGTGCATTCGCTGCACCCGGGCGTCGCGGTGGGTGAGCGCCTGTATGGCTACTTCCCGATGGCGTCCGCCGTCGTGTTGACGCCGGAGCGCCTGTCGCCCGAGCGCTTCGCCGACGCTGCGCCCCACCGTGCGGCGCTGCCGGTGGTCTACAACCAGTACTTCCGCAGCAAGTCCGATCCGCTCTACACGGCCGACACCGAAGACATCCAGGCGCTGCTGCGCCCGCTCTTCATCACCTCCTGGCTGATCGACGACTTCCTCGACGACAACGACTTCTTCGGCGCGCGCCCCGGCGCGGTGTTGCTGTCGAGCGCGTCGAGCAAGACGGCCTACGGCACCGCCTTTCAGTTGTCGCAACGCGAAGGCATCGAGGTGATCGGCCTCACGTCCGCCGCCAACAAGGCCTTCTGCGAGAGCCTGGGCTGCTACCACCGCGTGCTGGCCTACGAAGAGCTCGATCAGATTTCCGCAGACACGCCATGCGTTTACGTGGACTTCGCCGGCAACGGCGCGCTGCGCCAGGCGATCCACACGCGATTCAGCCAGCTCAAGCACAGCGCCTCGATCGGCAGCACACACGTCGACCAGCGGGCCGCGCCCGGCAGCGGCAAGGATCTTCCGGGCCCGCGCGCGACCTTTTTCTTCGCGCCGGCGCAGATCAAGAAGCGCACCTCTGAATGGGGCCCGGAGGCCTTTGGCCAACGCATGAAGCAGGCATGGCATGCCTTCATCGAGCGGGTGACCAACCCGAAGGCGCCGTGGCTTCGGGCCGAGCACCACGACGGCGCGGCCGAAGTGCAAGCCGCCTATGCCGAAGTGCTCGCGGCCCGAAGCGATCCGCGCGTCGGGCACATTCTTTCGCTGTCGAGAAACTAGTCCTTCAGATAGCGACAATCGCCGCATGACCCAGTCTGCGGCGAAAGCCTCCGCCCACCCCTACGAGAGTCTCACGCCGGACGTGGTGCTCGACGCGCTGGCAACGCTCGGCCTGCACGGCGACGGCCGCCTGACTGCACTGAACTCCTACGAGAACCGCGTCTACCAGGTGTACCTGGAAGACCGTAGCGCCGTGGTGGTCAAGTTCTACCGGCCGGGGCGCTGGAGCGAAGCCGACATCCTCGAAGAGCATGGCTTTTCGCTCGAACTCGCGGCGGCGGAAGTGCCCGCGGTGGCGCCGATCGCGATCGACGGCCAGACGTTGCACCGCCACGGCGGCTTCGCCTTCAGCGTGAGCCCGTACCGCGGCGGCCGCGCGCCGGAACTCGACGATTTCGAAGTGCTGGAATGGGTCGGCCGCTTCCTGGCACGCATCCACGCCGTCGGGGCGCGCAAGCCTTTCGAATCGCGCCCCACACTCGACCTGCAGACCTTCGGCATCGCATCACGCGACTGGCTGCTGGGCCACGACATGGTGCCGCTCGACGTGCAGCGCGAATGGGAAACCGCCTGCAATGCGGCCTTCGAGATGATTGCGGTCACCGCCCTGGGGTCGGACGATCGAGGCACCGCGGACCCGGCGCTGAAGAAGCTGCGCCTGCACGGCGATGTTCACCCCGGCAACATCCTCTGGACGCCGACCGACCGGCCCGACGGCGGCCCGCACTTTGTCGATCTCGACGACGCGCGCACCGGCTTTGCGGTGCAGGATCTGTGGATGCTGCTGTCGGGCGACCGCGCGCAGCGCACGGGCCAATTGAGCGGCCTGCTCGATGGCTACGAGCAGTTCCGCGATTTCGACCGGCGCGAACTGGCGCTGATCGAGCCGCTGCGCACGCTGCGGCTCATCCACTACAGCGCATGGCTCGCGCGGCGGTGGGAAGACCCGATCTTCCCGATCAACTTCCCATGGTTCGGCACCAGCGACTACTGGAAGGGGCAGATCCAGATGCTGCAGGACCAGTGCGAGTCGATGGCGGAAGAGCCGCTCTACGCCTGACCCGAGCCCCGCTCAGTGCACCTTGTGCTTGAGGGCCTTGCGGAGCGAACGAATGGAAGCGTCGACGGGCTCGGCGCAGCGGACCAGTTCGGCATTGATTACCGCGACCAGCGCGCGCAGGTCGCCGGGCTCGATGCTGAACTGCTCGTGGGGTGGCGTCAGGTAGATCGGCGTCAGCAGGCCTTCGAGGCATGTGACAGCGCGAAGGGCTTGCTTGAGATTGCAGAAATCGTCGTCGAGCTGCACAGCAGATAACGACGCCTTGCGCAGCGGTGACACGGATGCGCGATTGGATTTAGCCATGGATGGCCTCCCTGCGGGTTCGGATTGGTATGGCCGACGTACCCACTTCCACATGGGGCGGCGGCTCGAACAGGTGTGGAAGACCGGGAACCCGCTTGCGCGAACCGGCGAGCCTTTCGGCTCCCCGCCCGAGCCGCCTAAAAATGGTGGCACGAACAGCGAAGCCGCAGACCCTCTGCGGAGAACTGCGGCTTGCGTCGCAGCGGGTTACACGGGCTTCCACACCCGATCACGCCTCTTTTTTTGACGTGACCGGCGCAGTATAGCCAGGGGCTGCCGCAGCAGCCATTGCGTATGGGACGACCGTGCAAGGTGCGACGCGCACTTGCATGCCTTGCAGTTGCCAATCCGCGTCAAGAATTCCGGTTTGATGTCGGAGGGCTTCCGTCGAGGACCGACTGTCTGCCCGCTAAGCGGCTCATGCGGGCCCTACTCTGCCTTTCGCCTGCGGCAGTCAATACGGCCGGTGTGCAGCGGGGGCGGCTTCCGGTTGTGCGGATGCGAATGACTGCAGCCTGACCCTCTTCGGCCATGCGTAGCGCACTACTCACATCAGCGGCGAACTACTCAGTCAGGCGCGCCCTGCAGGGGTTTCGCATGATTTCGTGACGACCCGCTTCTCCTACTTGCCGCCGCATCTGGCTGCGGCGTGATCTCTCGCTGAGTCGGGAACCACGTGCTGCCAGCAGCGATGATCTATCGCTGAAGCTCTTCGCAGAAGCAAGAGATGTTCTCGATCAAAACCTCAGTTCCCTCTGAAGAACGGTGGTTTTTGGCAAATTCCACTCCGTTTTGTACTCCGATCCTGTCGCGCGGTGTACGGGCCACCGGACGGGCACTCCTACGGGCTGAAGTCGCCGCGCCTGCGGGCGCCGGGAGGCGGGAGGCGGGTAGGCGCTTGAAGGGAAGTGTCCGGAGGCCGTTCGGGGCGGTGGACCACCCTACCCTACACAGGCGGCAGCCGGTCAGCCTGCCGCGCCCCTCCTCGCGTCAACGCCCCACGCGCGGCGACAATGCGTTGGACAACACCGAGAGAACAAAAATGGACGAGACGAACTCGCAGCAGGAACTTCAAACGGTCTACGTGCTGACGAATCCAGCGATGCCCGGTATCGTCAAGATTGGAATGACGCGGGCTTCAGATGCAGGCGAGCGCATCGCAACCCTGGGTAGCAGCAGCGCGGTTCCACTTCCCTTCGATTGCGTCTATGCCTGCAATGTTCCAGACGCAAGAAAGGTGGAGCAGGCGCTTCACCTTGCGTTCGCTCCAGACCGCATCAATCCTTCGCGCGAGTTTTTCAGAACCAAGCCCAGTCAAGTAGTGGCTATTCTGGAGTTGCTACACCAGGGGAAGGTAGTGACGGCGCAGGTGGAGGCACAGGCGGAGGCCAAGACGGACCCTGAAGCACTTGAATCCGCAGCCAAGGACAAGCGGAAGATGCGCCCAAAGATCGACTACTTGCAGATTGGGCTACAGGTCGGCGACGTCATTACGTTCAGGGACGGCGTCACGACAGCAACGATTGCCGGGCCGCACACGGTGAATTACCAAGGCGAGGAATCCTCGTTGCAGCGCGTCTCGCTCAAGCTCATGCCTGAAATCGTTGGTCGCGGTGTGGCGTCGAAGTTGTATTGGTCGTTCAATGGAAAATCGTTGGCGGACCTGTACGAAGAATTTCACGGCGACGAAGAATGAGCTTGTGCCACCTGCAAAACGTCAACGGCGCGCTTGTATATTGGCCGGATGACGCCAGAACAACGGGCTTGGTGGAAGCGGCGAACGGGCAAGGATGCCGAAACGGTTGAGCGTGGCGGCACGTTCTACCTGCCCGACAACACGGATGGCCCCTACACCGGGCCGCCGCCGAGCCACCGCCAGTACTCGTCGCCTGTTTGGAAGGTGCTGTTTGCCCTTGCGATGGTGCTGCTGTTCATAGTGGTGCGCGCAGTGGCAGAGCGCGGCTAGGTATGGCCGCGACATATCCGTTTGCGCCTCGCACGAATCCCGATGGAACGAAAAGGCCAGAAACCGACGATGAATATCGCGAGCGCGTGATTGCCTGCCTTGAGCAACTCGATCCGGAGGACCGCAACGAGCGCGCAGAGCGCCATATTTGGATGGGGAAGCATCATGTTCAGGTCGGCGCCTATTGGGAACGCTCGGAAACGTCTGGGGTGATGCAGGAGGCCCGCAGCAGCTTCGTCAACGGCAATTTCATCGCGACGTTGGTCCTGGCGCTCGCCTACGTCGAGCACGTGATCAATGACGCCCTACCACCGCTGCCGCCCAAAAAGAAGTCTCCGACGATGACTGCGGCGATTAACCAAGCGCGCGAGGCGGGGCTGTTCAACGAAGACCTGCTGATCGGGGCGACCGTACTGAACGACTTCCGCAATCCATTCGTGCACCGCCGCCATGAGAGCGACCAAGACACGATTAGCCAACGCGTGTCAAGCCGCAAGTCTCATCCGAAGTCGATCATGGAGCAGGACGCACGTGACGCACTGCTGGTGATGTACGGCTTCTTCCGCTACTCGTTCGACCCGCCGCTGCCCCCTTGACCTGAGACCACCAAGATCGCGCCGATTCGACTTCGCTCCGGACGAAGTCACTCGGCCGGAGCCAAGGTCTTTTTGAAATGCGTCGGGTCATAAATCTTCCGGAAAGCGTCTGGCTTCAGATTTTTTGCCCCCTCCATAATCTTCTTGATTTCCTCTTCCAATTCGTTGAGAAATTTTACATAGGATTCGTGCACTGCCCCTTTTATGTCCATCTTTGGCATTTTTCTATTGTCTAGGTGAAAACGAATGTGCCATCGGATGACCGTTGCTAATCTGTAAAGCTCCTTGCTTCGGTCGCCCCATTTTTCGATGGCTTCTGTCTTTTTATCGGAAGGGTCTGTGTCGCTGAATTCGTCATAAAACTCTCGGGTCTCTTTGCTGAACATGCCAGATTGCTCGTTGTAGTTGTTGAGCTGTCCGTGAATGAGTTGGTAGGACAACCGCTGTTCTCGATTCAAGTGCCGGAAAGCCTCCTTGAAGAATTTCTCATAGAACATCGCCTGCACAGGAAGAGGGACTGTGTTCTCAACGGCCTTGATAGTCGCAAGCTGAAGGTGCCGACTATGAATCCAGACCAATCGCTCCGTCTGGGCGTACACATCCTCCAGCTCGGTGAGCAGTCCCTTTCGCAGATTCCTCGCGGCCCACCAATCTCGTGACAGGGTTGTACCTTGACCCAACAACCAACCAACTATCACACCAGCGAGCGGTAGCCATGTTTTGTAGTCCATTCGCGTCCTCGCTCAGGTAATTGACAAGCGTCCAATCAGAGACTTTATCCAGGACATGCATGACTCGATTGCCCAGTCCACCTGCTGCTTTGTGAGCGCGGGCATCGGCTTCTCTCCTGGGCCGTGGACAAAATCATTGCGAGTCTCTTTGAAGATGTGTCTGAGCGCATCACCTTCCCAAACTTCAATAAAGCGACCATTCTTGTCCGAGACCAAGTTGTCGATGTAGTGATTGGCGTTCTTCTCAGTCCCACGCGTGAAGCCCTTCTCGCCGGAGATGATCTTTATGGTGCTTTCCAAGGCTTTCGCCGCGTACATCGACGGGTCGCGATCATTGGACTCCCTGCGATCCACCGCCTCTTTCATGTCGGTGTCCACGTTTGCCCATTTGGGGGCACTCACGAGTCTCCAGAAAGGCGTCGCGATATTGCGCTCAACCTGCTCATCCTCCGCAATTTGGATGAAACCATTGTGATAGTTGAGAGGCACTCCGGCACGCTGAAATCGAACGTTGAGTTCGTGTGCATATTGTTCGTATTTTCTGTTTAAATCTTGATTTGCCCTAGCCGCCGGGGAGGAATAGATTGAATCATGTTTTCCTCCTTGGGCTTGCCCAAATTCCGCCAGCTTGTTAATCAATTGAACTGTTTGGTCCAATTTTTCGCGCTCTTTGGCGCTTTGCAGCGAAAAAATTAAATTCGCACGCTCAATATCGTTATGCCTCTCGCGAAATCCCAATTCGACAAGACTAACTCGCTCTTTCATCCAGCGATCAGGCTCACCGCCGTTGTAATCAGCGAGAAGGAAGTTCTCGCAAACCTTGTCTAACGAGTAGGTGAATCCAACCCAATTCTTCGCGCCGTTGAATTGGTTCCAGTATCCGCCTGCAAGCGGCGAGAGGCTCTGCATCCCAAGTTCGCGGGACAATTTTTTCTGTATAGACTCCCAGTGGGGTTTGTATATGTCATTAACCTTGCCGTCTTTCGTCCAATACGGGATGACGTCTTCTTTGAGCAAGGTGAAGGCCTGAACCAATAGACGCTTCTCGGTCTCACCGACATTTTCCCAAATTTTTCGTTTCAAATAGCGATCGGCAAAAATGTCGGTGAGCATAAAAAGCGGCCTCCTGTTCGTATGCGTATGGGCATCTTATGCCATACAGAAACGCTTCGTAACTCCTATACGGGCAGCATGCCGCCACCAGACGCGCGGGATTTTCGGAAGGGGGTTTAGGCGCGGCGCCGCGCAGCGCCCACTGCCGCCCAGTTTCATAGGTTCGAGGTGATAACCTCTATCCGACACGCCTGCGAGGCGCGATGGATTGCCATCACGCCCGCCGTATCTCGTTGCGCTGTAATGCTGCTCTGTAGAAGCCACTCCATACAGCATGCGGATTCTTCGGACGTGAGTTCAACCGCCCGTCCAAGCCCAGGGATTGGACGCGGATGCAGTCCGTGCCGCCTCGCGAGGTTCGCCGCCCACTCGCTCGGCCCCCTGGACATCGTTGCCTTCTAGACTCACAGCGCCGTTCTCATGGTGCGCCACGAATAGCCCGCGACGATCTTCCCGATCAACTTCCCATGGTTCGGATCCAGATGCTGCTGGACCAGTGCGAGGGGATGGCCGAAGAGCCCTCTACGCCTGAGTCAACTCATACGCCCAGCTCGCACCGTGCGCAGAAAGGCCTGGACCACCACGTTCTCCGGCCCATCGCGCCACACGCAATACGACTCGGAGTGCGCGCCCTGCTCTTCCAGCGGCCGGAAGACCGCGCCGCGCAACGCCGAATGGTGAAGCGCATTCGGCACCAGTGCGACGCCCATGCCCTGAGACACCAGCGACACCACCGAGAGCCAGTGACGCACTTCATGGCGTACCTCCGGCCGGAAACCCGCGTCCGCGCAGATGGCGAGGATTCGCTCGTGATAGTCCGGTGACACGTTGCGCGCGAACAGCACGAAAGGTTCGTCGCGCAGACTCGCCGTGGGCACGGTGCGCCGCCGCGCGAGGCGATGACCGACAGGCAGGCACGCGACGAAGGGCTCGGTCATCAACAGCACGTGCCTCAACTCCGCCGGCATGCGGCTCGTGTGCACGAAGCCGAAGTCGAGCCGGTCATGCAGCAACTCGGCGATCT
Source organism: Variovorax sp. 05L425 (assembly GCF_056397705.1). NCBI lineage: Bacteria > Pseudomonadati > Pseudomonadota > Betaproteobacteria > Burkholderiales > Comamonadaceae > Variovorax > Variovorax sp. 05L425. The sequence goes on from NZ_JBFTNY010000005.1 coordinate 18,911, forward strand.
GTTCGCCCGAATTGAGTTCGGACAGCGTGACGCGCACCGCCGGGTGCTTTGCCTGGAACTTGCGCAAGGCCTGTGGCAGCCCGCGGTAGAGCATCGCGCCGACGAAGCCGATGCGCAGTCGTCCTGCCGAGCCCTGTGACACATCGCGCGCCTCCAGCGCCGCCTCCTCGGCCTGCCGCAGCAGTGCGCGGGCCGAAGCAAGCAGCGCATCGCCGGCCGGCGTCAGGCGCACTTCCTTGCTGTTGCGGTCGAACAGGCGGGCACCGACCGACTCCTCCAACTGCCGGATCGCGACGCTGAGCGGCGGTTGCGAGATCGAAAGCCGCCGCGCGGCGCGGCCGAAATGCAGTTCCTCGGCCAGCACGACGAAGTAGCGCAGATGTCGCAGTTCCATGCGGCGCAGTCTCCCACGATAGGCAAACCAGATCAATCGAGACCTATTTGATATTGGACAAGAATCGTCGAGCGCTCGAACATCCGGGCACAAAGGAGACGAGCCATGTCCAGCACCGCATCGACAACCGGCCCAGCCGGAGCGAACGCCGCCCATCCCGTGCCCGACCGCCACGGGCAGAACCTCTTCACCACCGACACCGAGCTGCACAAGCTCATTGCGCTGTACCTCCCGCCCGATCTGGCGCGGCACATGCAGCCGCATTTCGAGCGACTGGGCGCACTGGCCGGCGGCCCGCTCGACGAGTTGGCGCAGACCGCCGACCGCAACCCGCCGACGCTCAAGCTCCGCACGCGCACCGGCATCGACGACCAGAAGGTGATCAAGCACCCGGCCTATGTCGAGATGGAACGCCTGGCGCTGAGCGAATTCGGGCTCGCCGCCATGTCGCACCGCGACGAGACGCTGGGCTGGAAGGGCAAGATGCCGCCACTGGTCAAGTACATCCTGACCTATCTCTTCGTGCAGGCCGAGTTCGGCCTGTGCTGCCCGGTCTCGATGACCGACTCGCTGGCGCGCACGCTCAAGAAGTTCGGCAGCCCCGAACTGGTGGCGCGCTTCCTGCCGCGCTTCCAGTCGCTGGACTTCGACACGCTGGCGCAGGGCGCCATGTTCATGACCGAGCAGGCAGCCGGCTCCGACATCGCTGCCACCGTCACGCGCGCCTGGCAGGACGAAGCCGGCCAATGGCGCCTCAGCGGGGACAAGTGGTTCTGTTCCAACCCCGACGCCGATTTCGCGATGGTGCTGGCGCGCGTCGACGGTGGACCGGCCGGCATGAAGGGCGTCTCGCTGTTCCTGCTGCCGCGTCAGCTCGACGACGGCAGCGCCAACCACTATCGGATCATCCGCCTCAAGGACAAGCTCGGCACGCGTTCGATGGCGAGCGGCGAGATTCGTCTCGAAGGCGCCGTTGCCTATCTCGTCGGCGAACAGGGACGCGGCTTCGTGCAGATGGCCGATATGGTCAACAACTCGCGCCTGTCGAACGGCGTGCGCGCCGCCGGGCTGATGCGCCGCGCCGTTGCCGAGGCCGAATACATTGCGAGTGAACGCCGGGCCTTTGGCAAGCGCCTCGCCGACATGCCGCTGATGCAGCGCCAGTTGCTGAAGCTGCGACTGCCCTCCGAGCAGGCGCGCACCATGGTGTTCCAGACCGCGCTGGCGCTGGCGCGTTCGGACCAGGGCGACAAGGCCGCCTATCCGCTGCTGCGCATCCTCACGCCGCTCATCAAGTTCCGCGCCTGCCGCGATGCCCGCAAGGTGACGGGCGACGCCATGGAAGTGCGCGGCGGCTGCGGCTACATCGAGGAATGGGCCGATCCGCGCCTGGTGCGTGATGCGCACCTGGGCTCGATCTGGGAAGGCACCAGCAACATCGTCGCGCTCGACGTGCTTCGCGCCATCAAGCGCGAGGACTCGCTGAGCGCACTGCGGGACCACTTCTCCACGCTGCTCGACCAGACCGTGGTGGCACCTGCCTTTGCATCGGCCCTGCGCGACGCGCTGGCCCGCGCTGCCGCACTCGCCACCACCGCGACTCAGGAAGGCGGCGACGTGATCGCCCGCCAGGCTGCCTCCGCCCTGTATCACACCTGCAGCGCGATCGCGATGGCATGGGAGGGCTCACGCTCCGGTTCGGCGCAGCGCGTCGAGTGGGCGCAGTTGGTGCTGCTGCACCGCGTGCTTCCGCGCGACCCGCTGACACCCGATGCAATCCCGGTCGGCTGGGCGGCCAGCCCCGCAGCGTCAGCACTCGCCACGGCCTGAGTGGCTTGATCGCGCCACACCTCATTCGACCCACAAAAGACGGAGACACACACATGCGAATTCTTGCGACCTTCTTCATGACTGCCGCCGCGGCATTGCCCTTGCTGCCGGCTGCACACGCCGACACCTTCCCGGACAAACCCGTCACGCTGGTCGTGCCCTTCCCGCCGGGCGGTCCGACCGATGCGATGGCGCGCACCCTCGCCGCTGAAATGAAGGACCGCCTCGGCCAGCCGATGATCGTGGAGAACCGCGCTGGCGCAGGCGGCAACATCGGCGCCGAGTTCGTGGCACGCGCCGCACCCGATGGCCAGACACTGCTGTTCGGCACCTCAGGGCCGCTGGCCATCAATTCGAGCCTGTACCGCAAGGTCAACTACGACCCGGTGAAGAGCTTCGCGCCGGTGATCCAGGTCGGCCATCTGCCGAACATCCTGGTCGTCAACCCCTCCGTGCCGGCGAAAAACGTCAAAGAGCTCGTGGCCTATGCCAAGGCCAATCCGGGCAAGCTGAGCTATGCGTCGTCGGGCAATGGGGCCTCGTCGCACCTGGCCGGCGTGATGTTCAACGCGATGGCCGGCGTCGATCTGCAGCACATCCCTTACAAGGGCACCGGCCCGGCGCTGAACGACCTGCTCGGCGGCCAGGTGAGCATGAGCTTCACCGACGTGCTCACCGCCCTGCCCTACGTCAAGGCCGGCAAGCTGCGTGCGCTCGGCGTCACCACCGCCGCGCGCTCGCAGGCGCTGCCCGACCTGCCCACCGTGGCCGAGCAAGGCGTTCCGGGCTTCGACGTGAGCGTGTTTTTCGGCATCGTCGCGCCGGCCGGAACGCCGCCCGATCGCGTCGCCAAGCTCAACAAGGCGTTTGTCGAAGTGCTGGCGACCCCCAAGGTCAAGCAACTGTTCGCCTCGCAAGGCCTGGAGCCGGCGCCGTCGAACTCGCCCGAGCAACTGGGCAAGTTCATCGGCGGTCAGATGGCCAAGTGGTCCGCCGTCGTCAAGCAATCGGGCGCGCAACTGGACTGAACGCACCATGACCTCCGCTGCGACAACTCCCACGACCGGCGCGCTGGCGGGCATTCGCGTGCTCGACATCTCGCGCATTCTCGGCGGCCCCTATTGCGGGCAGATCCTGGGCGACCACGGCGCCGACGTGCTCAAGGTCGAGCCGCCGCAAGGCGACGACACGCGCACATGGGGCCCGCCCTTCAAGGACGGTGTTGCTTCGTACTACCACGGCCTCAACCGCAACAAGCGCATCCAACACCTCGACCTGGGTTCGCCCGAGGGACGCGACGCACTGCTCGCACTCGTGGCGGAAGCGGACGTGCTGATCGAGAACTTCAAGACCGGCACGATGGAGCGCTGGGGCATCGGCTACGACACGCTGTCGCAACGCTTCCCGCGTCTCGTGTGGTGCCGCGTGTCGGGCTTCGGCTCGGATGGGCCGCTTGGTGCCCTACCGGGCTACGACGCGGCGGTGCAGGCCATGACCGGCATCATGAGCGTCAACGGCGAAGCAGACGGCGGTCCGCTGCGCGTCGGCTTGCCGGTGGTCGACATGGTGACCGGCCTCAACGCAGTGATCGGCGTGCTGCTGGCGCTGAACGAGCGGCAACGCAGCGGACGGGGCCAGTTCGTGGAAGCAGCGCTCTATGACAGCGGCCTGTCGCTGCTGCATCCGCACGCAGCCAACTGGTTCATGGATGGCACGGCGCCGCGACGCACGGGCAACGCGCATCCGAACATCTATCCGTACGACGCGCTGGCGACCCGGACCGACCCGATCTTCGTGGCCGTCGGCAACGACCGGCAGTTCGCGAGCTTCTGCGCCTGCATCGGGCAGCCGGCGCTCGCCGAAGACCCGCTCTACAGTACGGCCGGCCAGCGATCGGTGCATCGCGAAGGCCTCAAGCAGCAGCTCGAAGCGGCGCTTGCGGATTTCGACGGCCGCACGCTGGTGCCGACGTTGATGGCTGCTGGCGTGCCCGCCGCGCCGGTGCTGCCGGTGGACGCGGCGCTCACGCATCCCCACACTGCGCATCGAGGGATGGTGGTCGAGCTCGAAGGCGGCTACCGCGGCATCGCGTCACCGGTCAAGCTCAGCCGCACGCCGGCAACCTACCGGCATGCGCCGCTGACGCCCGGAAGCGACTTCCTCTAAAGCCTCATCACCGGCGCCTGTCGCTGAATGGCGGTGTGCTGTTGCTCCAGGACGCGGTCCTGGGCCTGTTGCTGAATCCGTTCGGATGCCTGCTCCCAGGCTTGGGTACTTTGCGCGATAGGCGTGTTGAGGGCTTCCACGGTCGGCACGCTGGCGATTCGTTTGAGGGCTGAGTCCAGCGCTCCTTGGACAGCAAACACCTTCGAAGCATCGGTGCTAAGCACCACGTGGTCGATGCGATTCATTCCGTGTGTGCGAGCAGTTGCGACGAGGGCTGATGCCAACTGGTCGCTTTGCTGATCGGGGGTGCGCCCCACTTTGGCATCGAGCATATGCACGCCGGCTTGGGCTTGGCCGAATAGCGCGTGGTCGGGATGCGTGGGGTGGTCGAGTTGCACAACCGTTGAGCTTCGATCCAATCCGGGCGACAGCCGGCTCGGCGTGGGCAGGCCGTGGATCGGTATGTGCTCGTGGCTGTCAGCCGTATGGTCGAAGTGGCCTGCGACCTCTGGAGCGCGGATGTCTTGGTACGCGCAGCGCGCCGCCGGCCTGCCGAGCGAAATGCCGTTTTGCTCGAGCAATTTCTCTTGCAGGCCGAGCCCATGCATGTCCAGTTGCACCTTGCCGGCCAAGGTCGGATTGAGGATTTCGTATTGGCAGACGGAACTGACCAGCGCAGCCGCGTAGTAGTTGGCGTAGTCGGAATTGCCGTGGTGGCCCAGTCGGGTTTCGCCCGGTTTCTTGTCGAAATAGTGCCTTCCGGCGGCCTCGATGTTGCGGGAGTTGGGTGTGATGGAAAGATCCGCGTTGAGAGTGAAGCCATCTTTCGCAGTGAACTGCTCGCGCCCGTCGATTTCCTTGCTCTCGAGAAAATCCTTGATGTAGCCAACGTCTCTCGACAATTTGCCAATGTCGTGCAAACCGGCTTCTGGATGGCGATGCTTCACTCGGCTGACCAGCGCGTTCCAACCGGCAATATGCGCGCTGGCTTCGTCGCGACGGTTCATCGCCAGCATCTCGTCCAGGGCAGAACTGTAGTCATGGAACGGGTGACCGCTTTCCAACACGCGTCGGACTTTCTGGTCGAACTGTTCCAGACTCTTTCTCGTCCGCTCACGGTTGACGCCGTGCTGGATTTCATGGCCCATGAGGAAGGTGAGCATATCGCGCCCTTCGGGATCCAAGAGATTGCTGTGCTTGAGGTTCGCGGTCTGTGTGTCGGGGCTGTAGCTGGCTCCGGCGTTCTCGCTCGCTGGCATCAACGCGAAATGCTTCAAGTGGCCCTGTGCGACGGCCTCGTTCACCTGCTGCATCAATACCGGCGACTCTTCAATGACCGCGCGCAGATTCTGGTGAGCCGGCGAAGTCGGGTCGCCAACCTCACGGATCACCCGCTCCAGTTGGGCGCTGATGGTGCTCACTACAGCGCCCCCAAATCCATGTATTTCTCAAGGAAACCGATGGAGACCCTGTTGATGCAGTCATGCGAAATCTTTTCGAGACTCTCGCTGCTCTCGCCGACGATCCCGATGTCGACCTTTGCCAGTCCGCGCTGGTACTGGCGGGCTGGACTCTCGCGGCGCGTATTGCCGACGTGCCGGTAGCCCATCTTGAGCAGCGCATCGTGAAACTGCGCCACATCGAATTGGCAGATCCCTGTCATCGGAGGGCGATCGGCGTATTTTTCAGCCTTGTCGAACCCGAAGCCAAGATTTGGAAGCCGTGTGGTGTTATTCAACTTCCAGGTGTACCCGTACCACCACATCTCCGTGAGCGGCCGAAATATCCCATACGCATCGTTGTTCGGCTTGTCCGAATACGGAATCATGGCGAAGCCGCTGAATTGCGCCACCCGTTCAATCGTCAGGTCCTGCGGCTGATGCAAGGTGTCGATCAGCGCAAGCAGTCGGCGCAGAACTTCGGGCGCATCGGGGCGCGGCGCCGTTGTAGGGGCTGGACTGGACATGATCTTTTCCTCCGAATGAATAGGGGATGTGCTGGTCGTGGATGAGCAGGCGCCGAGCGCAAGCCCTGCCAACAAACTGAGAAGGCGACGAGCACAAAAGCCCATTGACGGCCTTTGTGAATTGTCAAAATTGATCGGGCCGACAGAAGCCGCGGATCGCGTAGTTCGCGGGGCCACTCTGATCAATGATTGAAGCTTCAACTGAAGCCTCCGGCTAGCCACGACGTAGCCAATGCCGATGCGTCGAGTCATCTTTTTCTCCCTGAGCGCTTTGAATTTTTTTGGATTCTATGCACACCTCGGGGATGACCCTTCCATGCCTTCACGCACTTCGTCATCCAATGTCGGAACGCCGCCACGCCTCGATAAGGGAAGCATGAGAATTCTCTGAATGACCGCAACCCGCGAGTGCGTAATTGACTGCGTCGTTACACTGGAACGGAACGCCCCAAACAACTAATCTGGCGTCTCAGGGAGAAAAATGAGCATTCGAAATCTGATGGTTGCTGCAGTTGCGGCATCTGCACTGCTGGGCTGCGCGGCGCCCTCTTCGCAACCCGCTTCGTCGGCGTCTCGCTCTCATGGTCGAGGCGAAGCCAAAGAGACCGCGATCGAAGTCTGCGGGCCGTTCGGCGAGCGAGCCCACCTTGATCGTCTTCAATGTTCCGATGGTTCGGCGCTTGTCTATCGTCGCGTCGGTGGCATCGGCACGCGCACCGATCTGCCAAAGGACCTCACCCGCGAAGATGCGTCCGCGTTGCTGGAGCGCAATATCAGCGGCGCGCCTCTCAAGCCCGGTGAACCGGACTACCACGTCATTGATGAATACAAGCTTTCATGTGGTCCGGTAAAACGCATGGTGTACATGGACATGTACCACTGCCACCAAGCGCCGCCGACAGAAACGCCCGATGGCTTTCGGTTCAAGCCCAACTAGCACTAGCGTCCCTGCAAACCTGCCACGCCGAGCGCGAGGCGCGCGTGACGCCGGCGCTCAGCCACGCGTCCGCGCTCCAGCCTAGGCCAGCAATGCGTTGACCCTGCGAACGTAGGCGGCCGGGTCTGCAGGCAGACCACCTTCAGCCAACAGCGCCTGGTCGAACAAGATGTTCGCCAAATCATCAAAGTGATCGGAGCCTTCCAGCTTCTTGACCAGCGGATGCTCCGCATTCACTTCCAGCACCGGCTTCACCTCAGGCGCGGGCTGCCCGGCCTGCTTGAGCATGCGCGCAAGCTGGGTGCTCATGCCGCCGTCCTTCACCACGAGGCAGGCCGGTGAGTCGACGAGCCGCGTGGTCACGCGAACGTCCTCCGCCTTGTCCTTGAGCGCTTCCTTGAGGCGCTCCAGCACCGGCTTGAACGACTCGGCGGCTTCCTCGGCGGCCTTCTTCTCGGCCTCGTCCTGCAGCTTGCCGAGATCGACCGCGCCCTTCGCCACGCTTTGCAACGGCGTGCCGTCGAATTCGGTGAGGTAGTTGAGCGCCCATTCGTCGACGCGATCGGTCATCAGGAGAACCTCGATGCCCTTCTTCTTGAAGATCTCGAGTTGCGGGCTGTTCTTGGCGGCGGCCAGCGTGTCGGCGGTGATGTAGTAGATCGCGTCCTGGCCTTCTTTCATGCGCGACTTGTAGTCGGCAAAGCTCACGCTGATCGTGTCGCTCGTGCTCGACGCGAAGCGCAGCAGCTTGGCGATGCGGTCGCGATTGGCAAAGTCTTCGCCCAGGCCTTCCTTGAGCACCGCGCCGAACTCGGCGTAGAACTTGGCGTACTTGCCCGACTCGTCGGCGTAGCTCGCAGCAGCTTCGGCAGCGGGCGTGGCGTTCTTGTCGACGACGTCGGTCACGCCTTCGGTCGGCTCGGGCGAGGGCACCGATTCGCCCGAACCCACGTCGATCTTGCCCTCGCTGCTGTCGCCCTCGGCCTTCTGCTTCTTCGCGAGGTCTTCGAGCATGCTCAGCACGCGCTTGGTGCTGCCCTCGCGGATCGCCTTCACGTCGCGGCTTTCCTGCAGCAGTTCGCGGCTCACATTGAGCGGCAGGTCGGCGGAGTCGATCACGCCCTTGACGAAGCGCAGGTAGCTCGGCAGCAAGGCCTCGGCATCGTCCATGATGAAGACGCGCTTGACGTAGAGCTTGACGCCCGCGCCCTTGTCGCGATTCCAGAGGTCCATCGGCGCCTTGGCCGGGATGTAGAGAAGCTGCGTGTACTCGGTGTTGCCCTCGACGCGGTTGTGGCTCCAGGCCAGCGGCGCCTCGAAGTCGTGGCTGATGTTCTTGTAGAACTCGACGTACTGTTCCTCGGTGATGTCCTTCTTGGGACGGCTCCAGAGTGCGTTCGCCTGGTTGACCGGCTCCCACTCGCCGGTCTTGACCATCGCGCCGCCCTTGTTGTCCTCACCCTCTTTCCACTCTTCTTTTTCCATGAGGATCGGCAAGGAGATGTGGTCGGAATACTTTCCGATGATGGACTTGAGCTTCCAGGCGTTGAGGTATTCCTCGGCGTCGTCGCGCAGGTGCAGCGTCACGCTGGTGCCGCGTTGCGGGCGCGCGATGCTGTCGACCTCGAAGTCGCCGGCGCCGGCGCTGACCCAGCGCACGCCCTCTTCGGCAGGCAAACCTGCGCGGCGCGATTCGACGGTGATCTTGTCGGCCACGATGAAGCCCGAATAGAAGCCCACGCCGAATTGCCCGATGAGCTGCGCATCGGCCTTCTGGTCGCCCGACAGCTTGCTCATGAACTCCTTGGTCCCGCTCTTCGCGATGGTCCCGAGGTTGTCGATGGCTTCCTGCTGGCTCAGGCCGATGCCGTTGTCGGTGATGGTCAGCGTCTTGGCGTCCTTGTCGAAGGAGACGCGCACGTCGAGATTGGGCTGGTCTTCGTACAGCGCGGGTTGGTCGATGGCCTCGAAGCGCAGCTTGTCGCAGGCGTCGGACGCATTCGAGATCAGCTCCCTCAGGAAGATTTCCTTGTTGGAGTAGAGCGAGTGGGTGACGAGGTGAAGCAGTTGCGCGACTTCGGCCTGGAATGGGAGTTTGGTCTTGGAAATGGTCATGACGCAGTGGCTATCAAAGAGAAAACACATCGCCTATGGCGAACAGGGAACTTTACAAGACGCGCTCCACAGCGGCCAACGTGAAGAACGTCACGAAGGCGGACCGTGGGGATGGACGCTTGACGTTAGTTGCAAAGACTTACATCACAGATGCGACCACAAAAGTACTCATTGAGACTTTTCTGAGAACTATGTCCTACATCGTTTGTAGGAGGACCCCTACATTTCTGCCATTCCTTTCATAACTCGTTCACAAACCTTGGAGCCATTGATGAGAAAGCTGTTTCCATTCGCCGCCATGACCGTCGCCGCAGCAGCCGCATTCGCAAGTGCGGCCATTGCAGCACCGAATCCGGCCACGGCCACGTTCCAAGTTCTGATCAAGGTCAACAAGGCCTGCTCGGTCACGGCGGGCTCGACATCCAACATTGACTTCGGCACCCAGGATTCCTCGGCGACCGGCCTGGCTGCAAATAACACCTTCAGCGTGACCTGTTCCAAGAACACGCCCTATTTCATCGGACTGGTTCCCTCGAACGCCAACACCGCCGGCGCGGGCAGCATGGCTGCCCAGAACGTGGCGCCGGTCACCGGCAATTCGGATTCGGTGCCCTACCAGCTGCGTTCGGCGGCGGGTGCCGCGGGGGCCATCTGGGGGGATACCGCCAGCGGTACCGCGGTCGGAAACGGTGTAGCAGGTACCGGTAGCGGCGCAGCGAAGACGCATACGGTGTATGCAACGATTCCGGGTACGAGCGCCAATGTGACGCCGGACAGCTACGCCGACACCGTCACCATCCACGTCAACTACTAAGACTGAACGCCCGAACCATGCGCTTGCGACACGTTGCCCTCGTCGTGCTCGGCCTTGCCTGCGGAATTGCCGCCGCAAGCGGCCTGCAGGTCTCACCGGTCACGCTGACGCTGCAGCCGTCGCAGAACGCCGACGGCCTGTGGCTCAGCAATACGGGCGACAACGTGGTGCATGCGCAGGTACGGGTCTATCACTGGACGCAGGAAAACGGCGAGGACAAGCTCACGCCCTCGCGCAACATCCTGGTGAGCCCGCCGATGATGCAACTCGCAGCATCGGACCGGCAACTGATCCGCGTCATCCGTACCGGCGCGCCGCCCAGCGGAGCCGGCGCGGTCGAGGACGCATACCGCGTCATCATCGACGAGCTACCGGTCGAGAACCAGGAGGCCAAGAAAGGCCTGCAGTTCGTGCTGCGCTACTCGGTTCCGATCTTCCTCGAACCGGCCGGAACTGCGCCCAGCGCGCCGCAACTGACGTGGTCGCTGAGCCGTGAGGGTGACCATGCCGTCCTGGAAGTGGCCAACGCCGGCGGCACGCACGCTCAACTGGCCGATCTCAATTTCGTCGATGCCGCCGGACGCCGAACAGCCGTCCATGGCGGCCTGCTGGGTTACGTGTTGCCTGGCGCAAAGATGCGCTGGTCATTGAAGACGCCGGTTGCCACCTTTGCCGCCGGTGGCTTCATGGAAACGATGGTCAATGGCAACACGACGCAGCAAAGTCTCCCGGCCATCGAACGCGCGCGCTGAAAGTCTGCTGCTCCTTTCCAGCCTGCTGGCATTCGCCGCGCAGGCAGGGGAGCCTGCAGCCGCAGCCAGCCTTGCGCCCGCACCGATCACCGCCGCCGCTGCCGCTGCCGAAGGCGATCTCGCCGGCCCGCGCGGCAACGATCTCTACCTGGAGCTCAGCCTCAACGGCAATCCACAGGGTCTGGTCCACTTCGGCCTGCGCGATGGTGAGTTGTGGGGCAGCGCGTCCAAGCTGCGTGAACTGGGATTCTTGCTACCGCCGGACGCCACCGACCCGGTGCGGCTGCGCAGCCTGCGCGGCCTGAAGATCGACTACGACGCGGGGCGCCAGAGCCTGGCCCTCAGCGCCGGAACCGACCTGCTTCGCCTGCCCGTGACCGTGGTGAACCCTCCGCCTGTCGCAACCCAGAAGGCCAGCGCCACGCCGGGGCTGCTGCTGAACTACGACCTCTATGGCACCCAGGGCCGCCGCGGCGCGTCGAGCCTGAATGCGTTCACGGAACTGCGCGCATTCGCCGGAGCGTATGTGCTCAGCAACACCATGCTCTCGCAAGCGACACGGCTCGAAGGCGAGGGTTGGGACCGCCAGTCGATCCGGTTGGACACCACGGTCAGCACTTCCTTTCCCGACGACATGCTGACGCTGCGCATGGGCGACACGGTCACGGCCGCGCTGCCCTGGTCGCGCTCCACGCGCATCGGCGGCATCCAGCTGGCGCGCAACTTCTCGCTGCAGCCCTATCGCATCACGGCGCCGCTGCCGGAGTTCATGGGTTCGGCGGTGCTGCCGTCGCAGGTCGATCTCTTCATCAACGGCATGCGCCAGTCCACGAACCAAGTGCCGGCTGGCCCGTTCCAGCTCAACACGGTGCCCGGCATCAGTGGCGCCGGCAACGCGCAGGTGGTGCTCACCGATGCGCTCGGGCGGGCAACAACGCTCAACTTCTCTCTCTACGACACGCAGCGCCTGCTGCAGGAAGGTCTGTCCGACTGGTCGGTGGACCTCGGTGCGGTGCGGAAGAACTACGGCATCAGCTCGTTCGACTACGGCAACGACCCCGCCACCAGCGGCGTCTGGCGCTATGGCGTGAGCAACAACCTCACAGTGGAAACGCACGCGGAGGCCACTCGCGGGCTGGTCGCGGGTGGTGTCGGCGGCGCCTGGCTCCTCGGACAGGCCGGCGTGCTGTCGAGCGCCGTGGGCGCCAGCAGCAACGAGGGGCATCAGGGCCAGTTGCTGAACCTGGGCTACAGCTGGCGCAATGACCGGTTCAATTTCGGCTTCGACGAGACCACCACGCGGGGTGAGTATCGTGATGTCGCGTCGCTCTATGGAAGCCCCACGCCCCGCGGAACCGGCCGCGCCACGATCGGCTACAGCACCGACAATTTCGGCAGCTTCGGCCTCAGCTATCTCTATCTGCAATATCCCCAACAGGACGCCACGCGTTTTGCAAACGCCTATTGGTACAAGTCGCTTGGGCGGAACGCGTCGCTGAGCGTGAGCCTCAACCAGAACCTGACCGACCGGCGCGAGCGCAGTCTCTTCGTTGGCTTCACCTGGGCACTGGACGGCAATGTCACGGCCAACGCCGGCGTCCAGCGCAACAACGACCGCAACGTCTACACCGCCGATGCCCAGCGCTCGACGCCAAGCGACGGCGGCATCGGTTGGCGTGCCGGCGTGAGCCAGGGGGAGGGCCAGAACGGAGCCCGGGGCGAAATCGACTACCTGGGCCGTTACGGCCGGGCCGTCGCGGGCGTCAGCGTGCTCGGCAACAGCAGCTATGCCTACGCTGGCAGCTCCGGCTCGGTCGTATTCATGGGCGGCCAGACCTTCGCGGCGCAGCATATCGACGATGCCTTCGCCGTGGTCTCCACCGATGGTGTCGCGGGCGTGCCCGTGAAACTCGAGAATCGCCCGATCGGCACCACGGACAGCAAGGGCATGCTGCTGGTGACACCGCTCAACGCCTACCAGAACAACCAGCTCGCCATCGATCCGATGCAACTGCCCGCCGATGTGCGCATCGAGCGCGTCAAGACCCTCGCCACCCCCAGCGACCGTGCCGGCACGCTGGTGCGCTTCGGAATCTCGCCGATCCGCGCGACCGCCCTGACACTTGTGGACGAGGCCGGCCAGCCGCTGCCCGTGGGCAGCCTGGTGCGCGTCAACGGCCAGACGGAGCCCGCCATGGTCGGCTTCGACGGCGCGGCATATCTCGATACCCTGGACACTCACAACACGCTCGTCGTGCAGATGCCCAGCGGCAGCAAATGCCACACGAGCTTCGATTACCACAAGGAAGGCGACAGCATCCCCCAGATCGGGCCGCTGCGCTGCATCAAGGAGGGCACCCCATGAGTCTTTCGATCCGCGCCTGGCACGCTTTGCTGCTGCCGCTACTGTGTGTCGTGCTATGGGGACTGCCCGCGGAAAGAGCGCAGGCCGCTGTCAGCTGTACCGCGACGATGACCAATGTCGACTTCGGCAGCGTGGACCTGGTCAGCGGCGGCAGCTTCACGACCACCGCCACGCTGAACTACACCTGCACCAACAACAACAACGCGCGGACTTACGCACGCGTCTGCTTCGATGTCGGCGACGGAATCGAAGGCACGGGCAACTTCAATCCGCGTGTCATGAAAGACACCTCCGGCAATTCGCTGCAATTCCAGATCTACCAGCCACCGGGCTTCAGCATCGTGCTGGGCTCGGAGTACAACACCATCACGCCGACGCCCTATGTGGTGAATCTGGATCTCGCCAAGGGCGCTGCCAGCAACGGCAGCGCGTCGATGCAAGGCCGCCTCGTCAGCGGCCAGACGACGGTGCCGCCCGGAAGCTACCAAGGTCAATTCATCGCGAACCATACGGCGGTCACCATCACTGAGAGCACCACCGCTCCACCGACCAGTTGCAGCGGCAACAGCTCGACCACTTTTCCCTTCACCGCCAAGGCCACCATCATCAAGAGCTGCGTGGTGTCTGCGAACCCCCTGGACTTCGGCAGCGTGGACGGTTTGCCGGGCGCCGCCAATGTCGACAAGTCGACCACCATCGGCGTCATGTGCTCCAAGCCAACGGCCTACACAGTCGCTCTGACGCCGTCCAACGGCAACACGGCGGGGGTCGGCACCATGCTGCCGACGATCGGGGGCAATACGGACAAGGTCCCCTACCAGCTCTATAGCGATGCCAATCGCGCTACTCCCTGGGGCGGTCAGGTGGGGACCAATACCCTTCAGCGCACCGGCGATGGCACGACCCAGTCCCTGACCGTGTATGGCCGGGTTCTCGGCACCAGCGTCAACGTCAGGCCCGACGACTACAAGGACACCGTCACCGTCACCGTCAGGTACTGACGGCGATCACCGGCGTTCACTAATAGGTCACCGTCACGGTGTGGATGTCGACGGGGTCACTCGCGGGCACTGATGAGGTGTTGTCCGCGCCCGTGCCCATCGCGGTGCCGGCTCGCACGACACTTCTCCACGCGAGCCCCTGCCTCCTGTCCAGGTTGAGTTGCTTGTCAATGTCGCTGACGCGGCCGTCGACCTTCAACGTGGTCTCCCCGACCTTGGTGAATCGATATTCGCGACCGCCGATGACCATCGATTGGGTGTTGGTCCACACGCGATATTCGTATCCGTCCTTCACGGGCGTGACCTCCAGAACCTTGAACACAGGGAGGATCACCAACTTGACCTGGAAACGTCCCGTCGCCGTGCTCGCACCGAGCAGGGGCTCCGCTTCGCTGGGCAACGGCAGTTGAAGCAAGGTACACAAGGCGGTCAGCGCCGCCACGCGCGTCAGGCTCAGGCCGGCCGGGAATGTTCGGAACACACTTCTGGACATGGGGGCTTAGGCTCGCAACATAGGGTTCGGGGCGTCGTGTAGCGCCCGATATCCCAATATCGGCAAAGCCGCCAGAAAATGAAGTCCCGTTGAGCGGGATGCCAATCACGACCTCTGACCCAGCCCTCACCGCGGCTGCGATTCCACTTCCCGCGTCCAACGCTCGATCAACCGCTTGCGCTCAGCCGCGCTCCCGTACTTCTCGAAGTCATACTTGATGAGCCGCACCCCGTCCATCGACGGGATTCGCGGATCGGGCTTGAACGTCTTGTTGGCCGGCGATTGGAGGCTGCCTGCCTTCGCGCCGATCGACTGGCCCGCCGGGCTCATGAGCCAGTCGTAATAGCGGATCGCATTGGCCTTGTTGCGCGCGCCCTTCACCAGCGCAATGCCGCCGATCTCGTAGCCCGTGCCTTCGCAGGGCGCCACCGCCTTGACCGGATAGTCGTCGAATCGCCACTTGTCGAAGCCGAAGATGAAGCTCACGCCGATGGCGACCTCGCCCTTTGCCACATTGGGCGCCTGGGCCTGCCCGCTGCGGGTGTAGGCGATGGTGTTGCGGTGCAGCTTCCGCAGGTAGTCGAAGGCCTGGTCTTCGCCCATCAGTTGCACCAGGCCGGCGACGATCGTGTAGCCGGTGCCGCTCGTGCCGGGGTGCGACATCTCCACCTCGCCCTTGTATTCGGGCTTGATCAGATCGGCCCAGCAGCGGGGTTCGCGCAGATGCTTCTTCTTGAGCACCTCGGTGTTAAAGCCGAAGCCCATCGCACTGGTGTAGAAGCCGCCGACCATGTTCTGCGACATGGCGTACTGGCGCACGGACCAGTCGTACAGATCGTTGATATAGGCCGGCCTGTAAGGATCGAGCAGACCCTGCTCGGCGGCCTGGAGAAAGGGATCGCCGGTGCCGCCCCACCAGATGTCGGTCTTGGGATTGGCGGCTTCCGCGCGCAACTGGGCGCCGATCTCGCCGGTGCCCTTGTGCGCCTGGAGCACCCGGATGCCGGTGGCGCGCCCGAATTCCGCGGCCGCCGCCTCGCACCAACCGGCGTCGGTGCTGCAGAGGGCATTGACCGCCCCCTGCGCGCTGGAATTCGTCGACGTCGCCAAGGCGATCAGTGCGCCGACGACGACGAATGATCTGCAAACGAAAAAACGCATGGCGCATCCCGGGCTTCACGAAGGAAGCCGCAGGATAGCGCCTGACCCAGCGAATCGCGCAGTCCGCTTGGAGTGACAGCAATCAGTGGGCCGCGCCGCCCGTGATGCCGGCCATGCCGGTCGATTGGCCGAGCGCCTCGGTCTGCATCGGGTGCGCCGCTTCGATGGCGCCCTTGCGGACCTCTTCGCGCGTGAGCTGTGAAGTGCCCATCGGCGCCGCAGTCGACTGGCCGACGGCTTCGGTGCCGGTCGGGCGTGCCGCGTCCATCGCACCCTGAGTCACTTCAGGCCTCGGCGCCGAGTTGTTCGTCTGCATCGGACGATAGTCCGACCCATCGGACCCCTGCGTCGACTGCGCACTGGCGGTCACGGAGGCGAATGCCGCGAGGGTTGCGAAGGTGCCAACGGCCAACACTTTGACGGAAGCATGCATAAGGAGTCTCCTCGAGTTCCATGGGGTCGCGCCCCGCGGCGCGACACGCGCCGCGAAGGACCTGCTTTCACTCTAGGCAGGCCGTCTGAGGCGGGAGTGAGCGAAGAATTAGCTCACGATGAGGGCGAGGCCGACAGGTACACCCGCGCGAGCAGGCCGGCACCATCCGACCTGTTCGCGAGCACGATGCGCAGCCCGTTGCGCAACGCCGCCGCCCGCGCAATGGCAAGGCCCAGGCCGCTGCCGCCGACCGGCGCACCCGTGACGCGAAAGAACCGATCGAAGACCCGATCCAGTTGGTCCGACGGAATGCCCGGGCCGTCATCGAGCACATCGACCACCGCATGGCCGTCGACCATGTGCAGCCGCACGTCGACCACCCCGCCCTGCGGCGCATAGCGCACGGCGTTGTCGATCAGGTTGTCGAAGACGCTGCGCAGCTCGGCCGCCGGCGCAGTGACGAGCGGCGCGATGCGTCCCTCGAAGCCCACGTCGACCTGGCGCTGGTCTGCGAGCACCATCATTTGCCCCACGCTGTCGCGCAACAGCGCCGCAACATCGACCGGCCCGCGGGCGCTCGCCGTGGGTGCGTCCTGTCGCGAGAGGCGCAACAACTGCTCGATGAGATGCTGCGCGCGCTTCACGCCGCTTTCGAGTTGGGCGAAGCGCTCGGCGGCGTCGCCGGCCGGCACGTGGGCGCGCAGGTTCTCGATCTGGAGGCCGATCGCTGCCATCGGTGTGCGCAACTCATGCGCCGCGTCCTGCATGAAACGCCGCTGCGCGGAAAGGGTGTTGCGCATCCGCCCGAGCAGGCTGTTGAATGCGGTGACCAGCGGCACGATTTCCTCCGGCACGCGGGCAATGGCCACATCCCCCGTCTCACCCACTTCCTGTGCGGCCACATCGTGCGCGACGCCGCGCAGCGAGCGCGAAGCCGCCGATACGATGAACATCAGGATCAGCAGCGTCACGGGCAGCATCAGCAGGATCGGCAGGCTCTCCAGCACCGCGCGGCGAACGATGCGGTTGCGCCGGAAGCTGTCGTTCTGCACCACTTGCACGCGCGGCATGTCGATCCCCGTTCCAACCTTCGCGGTGTAGGCACGCCACGCGTCCTCGGCCTTGTTGCCGGTGGTCACTTCGCTGAAGCCGGGCTCCGATTGCAGCGGCACGTCGAGGCCGGGCCATGAACTGGCGAGCAGCGTGCCGCCGTCGGCGCTCCAGACCTGGACGACGAAGGCGCCGCGTCGAATGGCATCCTCACGGGTCACGGACTGGAGGGTCGGCGGCCGATGGTGGATCGCATGCGATTCGGCCACCATGCGCATCTGGTCGTCCATGAAGTTGTTGATCAGGCGGCCGTAGGCACCGTACGAGAACCAGATCGTGGCCGCAATGGCAACCACATACAACGCAATCAGCCACAGCAGCAGCCGTCCGCGCAGAGACCGGAGTCGAAAAGGTGCCTTCACGCCGGAACGACTCGCCAGCCAAGCCCGCGGACGTTGCGAATCGCCTCGGCGCCGAGCTTGCGCCGCATGCCGTGGATCAGCACGTCGATCGCGTTGCTGGTGACCTCGTCGCCCCAGCCGTAGATGCGGTCCTCCAGCTGTTCGCGCGACAGGATCGCACCGGGCCGCTCCAGCAGCGCGTGCAGCAGCGCGAACTCGCGTGCGGTCAGGACCTCTCGCGCGCCGTTGACGACGACGTCGCGCGTGGTGAGGTCGAGCTGGAGCGTGGGAGTACCGATCACCGAATGTGCCGCGCCGTCGCGGCGGCGCACCACGGCGCGCATGCGCGCCAGCAGTTCGCGCAACTCGAAGGGCTTGAGCAGGTAGTCGTCGGCGCCGAGATCGAGGGTCTGGATGCGATCGTCCAGCCCGTCTCGCGCGGTGAGCACCAGCACGGGCGTGGCGTCGCCACGCCTGCGAGCGCGCCGCAGCACTTCGGTGCCGTCTTCCTTGGGAAGGCCGAGATCGAGCAACACGCAGGTGTAGCCGCCGTCGGCCAGGGCGCTGTGCGCCAGCGCCCCGTCGCGCACCCAGTCGACCGACCATCCGGCGTTGTCGAGCGCATGCACCAGGCTGCGACCGATCATTTCATCGTCTTCCACGAGCAGGGCGCGCACGGGGTCTCCTTGGGTCCGACACACAATTCGGGAAGAGGCTACGCCGGATTTATGAGGCACGCATGAGCGCGCAGTCTGGTGGCCCGCCCGGCGGCAGGGGCAACTCAGTCGGGAGTCGCCCGCCCTCTTTCAGAAAGCGTCCGCTCCAGTGCGGCCATCCCGACAGGAACATTCAGACTCGCCCCATTGGCGACCAGGCTGATCCCCAGCGCATGCAGAGTCCTGAAAAGGTTGTGCTCTCGGCATTGCTCGCCCATTTGGCCGATACGCAGGATATTCAGGCCGAACGATCCGGATATTTCCACTTTGTGGACGCTGGACATGTAGGCGCGGGCGCCATCGGCCGAAACGGAGTCCGGCACGTTGATGCCGACCACCGAGTTCAGCCGGGAGGCCTTGTCGACCAGCAGCGTCAGGCCCATCGCCTCGATCCCCGCCTGCAGCGCCTCGGAGCAAACCAGATGACGATGAAAACGCGCCTCCAGCGTCTCTTCGCACACCAGGCGCAGCGCCTCGTGCAGGGCCAGGATGCCGGACACGGGCGCGGTGTAGTGGTAGGAGTTCTGGTTCCAGAACTTGTCCGCGAGCTTGGCATCGAGGCACCAGTGCGGCAGGATGCCCTTGCGTCGCTCGATCGCCTCCCAGGCGGCTTGTGAGAACGCCAGCAACGAGACGCCAGGGATCGAAGACAGGCCCTTCTGGCCGCCTGTAATGACGGCGTCGATCTGCCACTGATCCATGTCGAGGCGCATGGTGCTGAGCGTGCAAACCGCGTCGACGACCACGAGGCACCCACGGGCCTTTGCCAGGGCTGCAATGGCCGGGAGTTCCCGGTTCCAGACCGTGTTCGAGGTCTCGCCTTGAACGATGGTGAGGACGTCGTAAGCCTTGGCTTGCAGCTGGGCCCCCACCAGATCGGGACTTGCGCTTTGATTTCCCGGTATCTCGAGAACGTCCACGTCTCCGCCTACACGACGCGCCATTTCGGCCATCCGCTGACTGAAATACCCGTTCGCAACACTCAGGACCTTGGAGCCGGGAGCCACCAGGTTCGTGATCGCCATTTCCATCGCCGCGGAACCGGGCCCCGCCACACCGAGAACATGCGGCGAAGTGGTCTGGAAAACGTACCGCCCCATGGCCTTCACTTGATCGATGACCTTGCCCATCGTCTCGCCGAGATGGTTGATGACGATGGAGTTTGCGTAGGCCACCCGGTGCGGAATCGGAACGGGACCGGCGCCCATCATCAATAGCGGTTCGTCGGGCAGGATGCTTTCGAGGGGGCTGACATGTGGCGGCGGAAAGAAGTGAGTCATGGATTTCGCTGATGGTTGGGTTTCTTGACGGCAGCTTAAGTCAGCTTCTGCTGGGTTCGGCCCCGCAACATGGCCTCGTCTAGTCACACATCGTTTCAGGAGCAGTCGGGATGAAGTTTTCCCTCAGGGCGACGCTGGTCGTGGCCGGCATGTTGGGCGCTTGGAGCGCCCAGGCACAACAAATCCCGGCGGACGCACCGGCCGGGACCACAGTCCAGTGCAAGGATGGCAGCTATGCGGCGCCCGACTCCAAGTCGGGCGCCTGCCATGGCCACAAGGGCATCAAGACCTGGTATGGGAAGGCGGACGCCAAGGGCGCTGCTGCGGCACCTGCGCCAGCGGCTGCGGCGCCAGCTGCAGCCGCCGCGGCCGCCGCGGCGGCTGCACCCGCCGCGACCACGGCCAAAGCCAGGACGATGCCGCCAGACCCTTCCAAGATGACGGCGGCACCCGGCGGCGGCGCGGGCAAGGTCTGGGCCAACGATGAAACCCAGGTCTACCACTGCATGGGTGATCGCTACTACGGCAAGACCAAGAAGGGCGAGTACATGACTGAAGCCGACGCCAAGGCCAAAGGCATGCACCCTTCCCACAACAAAGCATGTACATAAGGCTCGCCCCCAGGCTTCGCGCACTTCGTGTCGCTTCGCCAACCCCCTGCCGGGGGTACTGCACTGCGGCCCGGCGAAGCCGGTTCCGCTGCAGTTCCCGAATCGCTTGCCGAAGCTTAGAAGCGTTCTTGGGGGCCTAGGTAGCGCCATTGGCCAACCGGGAGGTTGCCCAGCACCACATTGCCGATACGGATGCGCTTCAGGCCGACGACCTTGAGGCCGACGAGTTCGCACATGCGGCGGATCTGGCGTTTCTTGCCTTCGGTCAGCACGAAGCGCAACTGCTCCGGGTTCTGCCAATCGACACCGGCCGGCTTGAGCGCCTGGCCGTCGAGGCTCAGGCCGTGGCGCAGCTTCGCGAGTTCCTCGCGCGGAAAAGCCGCCTGCGAGTTCTGCGCGACCGGTCCGTAGGAGACGCGCACCAGATACTCCTTTTCGATCCCCGAGTCCTCGCCGATCAACTGGCGAGCCACGCGGCCGTCCTGCGTCAACACCAACAACCCCACCGAATCGATATCGAGCCGGCCGGCCGGCGCGAGACCGCGCAGTTGCGGCGGCGAGAAGCGGTTGCGGCTCGGGTCTTCGCGCCAGTGCGTACGCGGATTGATCAGCACCACCGCCGGTTCATGACCGTCCTCGGCCTGCCCGCTCACGTAGCCCATGGGCTTGTGCAGCAGGATCGTGACCTGTTGCTGCTGCTGGTGCTGCGCCTTCTTGTCGACTTCGATGCGATCGGTCGGCGTCACTTTGACGCCCATCTCCGCCACCCGGCCGTTGACCTTGACCCAGCCCTGCGCGATCCAGTCGTCGGCCTCGCGGCGCGAGCACAGGCCCAACTCGGCCATGCGTTTGTTGAGACGGGAGGGTTCGGGGATATCGGACATGAATCGGCGGCGGTCGGGTAGCCAAAGATTCTCCGTGATTCGGCGCCGGTGTTCCAATCGCACATCCATCGGCTTCCATGGCGCTCGATGAATCTGGTCATCCTCACTTCGCTCGCGATGCTGGCCTTTGCCGGCAACTCGCTGCTGTGCCGCCTGGCGCTGCTGCACACCGGCATCGACGCGGGCACCTTCACTTCCGTGCGCCTGGTCTCGGGCGCGCTGGTGCTCTGGCTCATCGCATCGCAACGCACGCCGCGCGGGACTCGCCTCGCTGGCGGCTGGCTTTCGGCCCTGGCCTTGTTCGCCTACGCGGAAGCGTTTTCCTTCGCCTACCTCAACCTGTCGGCGGGCACCGGTGCGCTGCTGCTCTTCGCGGCGGTGCAGCTCAGCATGATCGGCTGGGGGCTGTCCCGGGGCGAGCAGTTCACACGGGCGCAGCTTGCCGGCTTCGTCCTGGCTGTCGGCGGCCTGGTCTTCCTGCTGCTGCCCGGCCTGTCAGCACCGCCCCTCGGCGGCGCATTGTTGATGGCGGCGGCCGGCGTGGCATGGGCCATCTACTCGCTGAAAGCCAAGGGCGCCGGCGACCCCACGAACGCCACCGCAGGCAACTTCATCCGCGCCGCGCCCCTGGCGTTGGCTGTCAGCGCCGCGACGCTGCCTTCGATGCACTGGAGCTTGGCGGGCATCGGGTATGGGCTGGCTTCGGGCATCCTGACTTCCGGCCTCGGCTACGTGATCTGGTATGCCGCCCTGCGCGACCTGAAGGTGACCAGCGCCGCCACCGTTCAGTTGAGCGTGCCTGTCATCGCGGCCTTCGGCGGCGTGGCCTTTCTCGGCGAAACCGCAAGCTTGCGCCTGGTGATCGCCTCGGTGCTCGTGCTCGGCGGGGTTGCGATCGTGCTGCTCGCGCGCGGCCACGCGCCACGGGGCAGCACGCTCAAGCCATCAGCCGATAGCCCACCGCCGTCTCGGTGAGCAAGTGGCGCGGCTGCGCGGGATCGGCTTCCAGCTTCTGCCGCAGATGGCCCATGTAGATGCGCAGGTAGTGGCTCTGCTCGCCGTGCGAAGGCCCCCACACCTCGTGCAGCAATTGGCGTTGAGTCAACACCCGGCCCGCGTTGGCGACAAGGACCGACAGCAGACGGTACTCGGTCGGCGTCAGATGCACCTCGGCACCCCCGCGCCGCACCAACCGCGCGGTACGGTCCACCTCGATCTCGCCGAAGCGAAACACGGGCTCGGGCTCCTCGCCGCCAGTTGCCGCCCGCGGCCGGCGCAGGTTGGCGCGAACGCGGGCCAGCAGTTCGCCGGTGCCGAAGGGCTTGGTGAGGTAGTCGTCGGCGCCGGCGTCGAGGGCCGCGATCTTGTCGGCCTCGTCCGTACGGGCCGAGAGCACGATGATCGGCACGCCCGACCATCCCCGAACGTCGCGAATGAGCGAGACCCCGTCGCCGTCCGGCAACCCCAGGTCGAGCACCACCAGATCGGGCTGGCGCGTGCCGGCGGCGGCGAGGCCATCGCGCAGCGAGCCGGCCTCGTGCACTTGCCAGCCTTCGGCTTCCAGCGCACCGCGCACGAAGCGGCGGATCTGGGGCTCGTCCTCGATCACGATGGCGGTGGGGCTGGGCATGGCGGTTTCAGGCGGAAATTCGGGTCGGTTCCGATGCCTCCAACGGCACCGGCGGTGCGCGACGTGGCAGCGTCACGGTGAATTCTGCCCCGCCGCCCACGGCATTGGCGGCCGCGATCTCGCCGCCATGCGCACTCACGACCGCCTTGCAAATCGCCAACCCCAGTCCGACGCCCGGCGTGGCGGATTCCGCCTGGCCGCGCGTGAACTTGTCGAACAGGGTCTGCTCGCGCCCCAGGCGTGCCGACGGCAGGCCCGGGCCGTGATCGCGCACGCTCAATACCAGCGTGCTGTCGGTGACGCGAGCGCCAACAACGACCGGCGGCGCGCCGTATTTGCCGGCGTTCTCGAGCAGGTTGACCAGCACACGCTCGATCAGCACCGCGTCGAATTCGACCAGCGGCAGATCCGCAGGCAGCGCCGTCTGCACTGCCATGTCGCCGAGCGCGGGCCGCGCTGCGCGAATGGCCGAGCCCACCACCTCCTCCACCGACTGCCAGTCGCGCCGCAGGTTGACGGCGCCGCCGGCGATGCCGCTTTCGAGCCGCGCCATGTCGAGCAGGTTGCTGACGAGCGCATGCAGCTGGTGCGCCTGCGCGACGATCGCGCGCGCCACGGCGCGATGCTCGCCACCGGGATCGGGCAGCGCCTGGAACGACTCCGCCAGCGCAATGAGCGCGGTCAGTGGCGTGCGGACGTCGTGCGAAATGGCGCCGAGCAGCGCATTGCGCAGCCGCTCCGATTCCATCTCGACGACGGCCTGCTGCGCCACTTCGACGTAGTGCACGCGCTCCAGCGCGATCGCGATCTGACGCGCCAAGGTGTCAAGTTGCCGGGCCTGCTCCGGGATCAGCAGCCACCGCGGCTGCGCGGGTTCGAGTGCGAGCACGCCGCGCACCCGCATCGGTGCCTTCAGCGGCACGTAGTGCCAGGGCTGCGCCGCCAGCGTGCTCGTCGCGAGTCCAGCCGGCTGACCCTGGCGGAAGGTCCAGTCGGCCACGCTCGGGTCGAAGCCGGACGGAGGCTGGTCGGGCATCACGAGGCGGTCGTTGGCGTCCGTCACCAGCACCAGTGCGTGGCCGCCGAAATGCCCTTCCACCGCGGCCGTGCCGAGTGCCGCGACCTGCGCGCTCTCCAGTGCTGCGGAGAGCTCGCGCGTCAGCTCGAACAGCGATTGCGCCCGCCGCTCACGGCTCGCCGACACACCCGCCGCGAAGCGCAGGCCCGCCGTCAGCTGCCCGACGAGCAGACCGACACCCAGCATGACGCCGAAGGTCACCACGTACTGCACGTCGCTGACAGCGAACGAGAACCGCGGTGAGACGAAGAAATAGTCGAAGGCGGCGACGTTGAGGGCCGCCGCCAAGGCAGCCGGGCCGCGGCCGAACCGTATCGCCACGCCGACCACGCCGAGCAGGAACAGCATCACGATGTTGGCCAGCTCGAGCACCCCCGCGAGCGGCAGCGCAAGCAATGTGATCGCGATGCTGCTGGCCGTCGCCCATGCGTAGCCGGGCCACCGCGCACGCGGGCGGTCGGCATCTTCCACCTCCAGCTCACCGCGCCGCACGCCCGGACGGACTTGCGCGAGACGGCGCGAGCTTTCGGCGCGCGCGACTTCGACGATGTCCACGCCCGGCGCGAGACGCGCCAGATCATGCGTCAGCACGGGAGACCAACGCCAGCGTGCCAAGCCCGTGGCCGGCTCCGGACGCCCCACGACCAGCGTCGCGCAATTGAGCCGCTGCGCCTGCCCCGCGAGTTCCTTGGCGATGTCGACGCCGGTGAGAACCGCCGTCTCCGCGCCCAGCTCCTCGGCCAGCTTGAGCACGGCGAGGATGCCGTCGCGCTGCTTCGCGTCGAGGCGCTGCAGGCGCGGCGTCTCGACGTAGGCCGCGTGCCAGCGCACGTTGAGCTGACCGGCCAGCCGGGCCGCCGTGCGCACCGTCTGGCCCGCCCCCTCGTGCGGACCGACGCACGCGAGGATCGCGCCCGAAGTGTTCCATGCCGGGGGGCCAGCGTCGCCCTGCGGGCCGGACTGCTCGACGCGCCAGCCGCGCACGTCGTCTTCCACGTGCTCGGCGGTGCGGCGCAGCGCGATCTCGCGCAGCGCGATGAGGTTGCCCTTGCGGAAGAAGTTCTGCGCCGCCCGCTCGGCCTGCTGCGGCATGTAGACCTTGCCTGCCGCAAGCCGCGAGGTGAGTTCGTCGGGCGTGACATCGACGAGCACCACCTCGTCGGCCTCGTCGAGCACGGTGTCGGGCACGGTCTCGTGCACGCGCACGCCGGTGATCGCGCCGACCGTGCCGTTGAGGCTTTCCAGATGCTGGACGTTGAGCGCCGACCACACTTCGATGCCGGCCGCGACCAGTTCCTGCACGTCCTGCCAGCGCTTGGCGTGGCGCGAACCGGGTGCGTTGGTGTGGGCCAGTTCGTCGACCAGCAGTACCGCCGGCTTGCGCGCGAGCGCGGCGTCCAGATCGAACTCGGCGAGCTTGTGACCGCGGTAGGCGACTTCGCGCAGGGGCAGCGTGTCGAGTCCGGCGAGCAGCGCTGCGGTCTCGCTGCGTCCATGCGTTTCGACGACGCCGATCAGGACATCGCGCCCGGCCGCGCGTTCACGCTGGGCTGCGCTCAGCATCGCCCAGGTCTTGCCGACGCCCGCGCTGGCGCCGAAGTAAATGCGCAGCTTGCCGCGCTGCGCGCGCTGTTCGTCCGCGCGCAACTGCGCGAGCAGGGTGTCGGGATCCGGGCGGAGATCGTCGTTCATGAGGCGATGCGCCGCAGGTTAGCGCATCAGCGCCATTCCTCCGGCTCAGGGCGAAGGTTGCGCATCCAGCGCGAGATTGAGCGCCAGTACGTTCACGCGCGCCTCGCCGAACAGCCCCCACAGCCGCAACTCGGTGTGCGCGTCGATCAACTGCTCGATCTGGGCAACTGGCAGATTGCGCAGCCGCGCCACGCGCGGTGCCTGGTAGCGGGCGGCAGCCGGACTGATGTCCGGATCGAGCCCGCTCGCCGAGGCTGTGACCAGATCCACCGGCACCGGCACCGTGTTGCCCGGATCGGCTGCGCGCAGCGCTTCGATGCGACCCTTGACGGCGTCGGCCAGCGCCGGGTTCAGCGGCCCCTGGTTGGCACCGCCGGATGAGGCCCCGTTGTAGGGCATCGGCGATGTCGCCGACGGGCGGCCCCAGAAGTGCTTGGGATCAGTGAAGTTCTGCCCGATCAGCGTGGAGCCGACCGGTACGCCGTCGCGAACGATCAGGCTGCCGGCAGCCTGCGCCGGAAAGACTGCCCGCGCGGCGCCGGTGACGGCGAGCGGATAGACGATGCCCGTGAGCGCGCTGAGCAGCACGAACAGCACGAGGGCGGGACGAAGAATGTTTTTCATGAGAGATCCTCAGACCAGATGCACAGCGACCAGCAACCAGTCGATCAACTTGATGCCGATGAAAGGAACGACGAGGCCGCCGAGTCCGTAGATCGCCAGATTGCGCCGCAGCAAGGCCGCGGCGCCGACGGGCCGGTAGCGCACGCCCTTCAGCGCCAGCGGGATCAGGAACACGATCACCAGCGCATTGAAGATCACCGCCGACAGGATGGCGGACGACGGGCTCGCGAGCCGCATCACGTTGAGCGCGGCAAGCTGCGGATAGGTCGATACGAAGATCGCCGGAATGATGGCGAAGTACTTCGCGACGTCGTTGGCGATCGAGAAGGTCGTGAGAGAGCCGCGCGTCATGAGCAACGCCTTGCCCGTTTCCACCACTTCGAGCAGCTTGGTCGGGTTGGAGTCCAGGTCGACCATGTTTCCGGCCTCTTTCGCGGCCTGCGTGCCGCTGCCCATCGCGACAGCCACGTCGGCCTGCGCGAGCGCCGGCGCGTCGTTGGTGCCGTCGCCGGTCATCGCGACCAGGCTGCCGTCGGACTGGTAGCGGCGGATCAGCGCCAGCTTGTCCTCGGGCGTGGCTTCGGCGAGGAAGTCGTCGACCCCGGCCTCGGCGGCAATCGCGGCGGCCGTGAGTTTGTTGTCGCCGGTGATCATCACGGTCTTGATGCCCATGCGGCGCAGTTCCGCGAAGCGCTCCTTGATGTCGGTCTTGACGATGTCCTTGAGCTCGACGATGCCCAGGACGCGGTTGCCTTCTGCGACTGCGAGCGGCGTGCTGCCGCGGCGCGCGACAGCGTCGGCGGCGCGCAGCACCTCGGCCGGCATGGCGCCGCCGATCGCTTCCACATGCTTGCGCACGGCATCGACCGCGCCCTTGCGCAGGGCGACCACGTCAGCGTCCAGGCTGTTCGGTGCAGGCGGCAGATTCACGCCGCTCATGCGCGTTTGCGCCGTGAAGGGCACGAAGTGCGCGCCTTCGGCGCCGTGGTCTGCGGTGCCGCCGCGGCGGGCCAGTTCCACGATGCTGCGGCCTTCCGGTGTTTCGTCGGCCAGCGATGCCAGCAGCGCGGCGCGCGACAGCTTTTCCTGCGAAATGCCAGGCGCCGTGAGGAACGCACTGGCCTGCCGATTGCCGTGCGTGATAGTGCCCGTCTTGTCGAGCAGCAGCACGTCGACGTCGCCCGCGGCTTCGACCGCGCGACCCGAGGTCGCGATCACATTGGCCTGCATCATGCGGCTCATGCCCGCCACGCCCACCGCCGACAACAGCCCGCCGATGGTCGTGGGGATCAGGCACACGAGCAGTGCGACCAGGGCGGTCATCGACACCACCGTGCCCGCGCCCACGGCGCCGACGCTGAACACCGAGTAAGGCAGCAGCGTCGCGGTGACGACCAGGAACACGATGGTCAGCGCGACCAGCAGGATCGTGAGCGCGATCTCGTTCGGCGTCTTCTGGCGCTTGGCGGCCTCGACCATGCCGATCATGCGGTCGAGGAAGGACTCGCCCGGGTTGACCGAGATCCGCACCACCAGCCAATCCGACAGCACGCGCGTGCCGCCGGTCACGGCCGAGAAGTCGCCGCCCGCCTCGCGCACCACGGGGGCAGATTCGCCGGTGATCGCGCTTTCGTCGACCGAGGCCACGCCCTCGATCACCTCGCCGTCGAGCGGGATCACGTCATGCGTTTCCACCAGCACGACATCGCCGCGGCGCAGTTCTGGCGCCTGCAGTGGCAGCCACTTGCCGCCGTGGAAAGGCTCGACCATCTTCTTGGCCCAGGTGTCCTTGCGCAGTCCACGCAGCGAGGCCGCCTGGGCCTTGCTGCGGCCTTCGGCCAGGGCCTCGGCGAAGTTGGCGAACAGGACGGTGAACCACAGCCAGATCGACACCGCCAGCACGAAGGTGGCCGACATGCCGGTCTCGCCGGGATAGCTCAGCGAGTGAACCCAGAGCAGCGTCGTGAGAATGCTGCCGATGTAGACGATGAACATCACAGGGTTGCGCCATTGCACGCGCGGGCTCAGCTTGGTGACCGATGCCCACAGCGCCGGGCGCAGCAGGACGGGGTCGAGCAGCGAGAGCGAAGTTTTCGTTTTCATGTCCATGACTTCCAGAGCATCAGGTGCTCGACGATCGGACCCAAGGCCAGCGCCGGTACGTAGTTGAGCAAGCCCACGAGGAGCACGGTGCCGATCAGCAGCGTCACGAACAGCGGTCCGTGCGTGGGCATGGTCCCGGACGTCACCGGCAGGCGCTTCTTGGCGGCCAATGCGCCCGCGATGGCGAGCACCGGCACGATCACACCGAAGCGACCGAACCACATGACGATGGCCAACAGCGTGTTGTAGAAGGGTGTGTTGACCGAGAGCCCGGCGAAGGCGCTGCCGTTGTTGTTGCCGGCCGAGGTGAACGCGTACAGGATTTCCGAGAACCCATGTGCACCGGGGTTGGCGATACCGGCCTTGCCCGCGTCCGCGATCACTGCGACGGCAGTGCCTGCAAGCACAAGGATGGGCGTGACGAGAATCGCGATCGAGGTCAGCTTCATCTCGTGGATCTCGATCTTCTTGCCGAGATATTCGGGCGTGCGTCCGATCATCAGCCCCGCGATGAAGACCGCGAGGATCGCGAAGATCAGCATGCTGTAGAGGCCCGTGCCGACGCCGCCGAAGACGACCTCGCCGAGTTGCATCAGCACCAGCGGCACCATGCCGCCCAGCGGTGTGAACGAGTCGTGCATCGCATTGACCGCACCGCACGACGCGGCGGTGGTGATGGCGGCAAACAGGCCCGATGCGGCGATGCCGAAACGCACTTCCTTGCCTTCCATGTTGCCGCCCGCCTGCAGTGCGCTGGAGACCTGGTCCGCGCCCAGCGCACCGATCAACGGGTTGCCGGCCTGCTCCGCGGGAATGACCACGATCACGGCCGCGACGAAGAGCACCGTCATCGCCGCAAGCACCGCCCAGCCTTGGCGCAGATCGCCGACCACGCGGCCGAACGCGAAGCACAGCGCAGCCGGGATCAGGAAGATCGCCAGCATCTGGACGAAATTCGACAGCGCCGTCGGGTTCTCGTAGGGGTGCGCGGAATTGGCGTTGAAGAAGCCGCCGCCATTGGTTCCCAGCATCTTGATCGCCTCCTGGGAAGCGACGGGGCCCATGGCGAGCGTCTGCGTGGTGGTGGTCGCGGCTTCGGTCACCGGATTGCCTCGCGCATCCTTGACCGGTTGGCCCGCGGCATCGACCTTGGGGCTCTGGTAGGCCGTGGCCTCGATGGTGGTCACGGTCTTGTAGGCATCGAAGTTCTGGATGACGCCCTGCCCGGCGAAGAACATGGCGATCACGAACGAAATCGGCAGCAGCAGCCACATCGTGATCCGCGTCACGTCGACCCAGAAGTTGCCGACGAAGCCCTTGCCGTCGGTGTTGCGCGCCGCGAAGCCGCGCGCCAGCGCGAAAGCAACCACGATACCGGTCGCGGCGGAGAAGAAGTTCTGCACCGTGAGCCCGAGCATCTGCGTCAGATAGCTCATCGTCGATTCGCCGGCATAGCCCTGCCAGTTGGTGTTGGTCACGAAGCTCACCGCGGTGTTGAAGGACGAGTCCGAAGACACGGCGGCCATGCCTGCGGGATTCAACGGCAGCAACGCCTGCAGACGTTGCAGGCCGTAGACCGCCAGCGCGCCGATCGTATTGAAGGCCAACAGCGCGACGGCGTAGCCGCGCCAGTGCATCGATTGCCCGGCCGAAGTGCCGGCAAGCTTGTAGAGCGGCGCTTCGACACGCTGCATCCAGCGCGGCAGGCGCCCATCGCACAGAACGGCCAGGTAGCGCCCCAGCGGCCAGGCAAGCACGCCGAGCACGACCAGATAGAGAGCCAGCAGGCCCCAGGCAGAGGCGTCCATCAGAATTCCTCCGCGCAGATGAGCGCGAATACAAGGTAGGCGAACAGGATCACGGCGATCAGCCCGCCGAATCCGTAGACAACTTCAAGGCCGATCACGGACGTTCTCCCCTTGGCGTTTCGAGCTTGAAGAGCCCGGCCACCATACCGACCATCACGATCCACAGTGCCGCCAGCGCGGCAATCCATACGATGTCCATCCAATCACTCCTGCATGCGAGACAAGGATTTCAGTCTCGGCAAGAGCGCATAAAAAGGGGGAACAGACTCGACGCGCGGCCGTAAAGAAAGCGTAAATACGCGCGGCAGCGAAGGCGCCGGGCGTGCGCGATTTCACACAAGCATCCGTTGTTGCAATGGCACCCGCAGCCCCGTGAAATCGTTGCTATCTGCCGGTTCGCATGGTGCGTACAACCCTTCTCCACGTGATTCGAAAGGGCACACCATGGATACCGAAGCCATCGCACTGGTCGTCGACGAGCCGATCGCAGGCCACTTCTACTGGGTCCTCCAGAAGCAGGACGGCGCTGACTGCCGGCCCATCGACGCCGCCGAAGGCCCGATGCCGACCTACGGCGCGGCCATGATGGCCGGCATCGCCGCGCTGCAGCGCCGTGCCGATGCACGCGGCCCGGACGCCGGCGGCGTACCCATCGTCACGGCC
Source organism: Variovorax sp. 05L425 (assembly GCF_056397705.1). NCBI lineage: Bacteria > Pseudomonadati > Pseudomonadota > Betaproteobacteria > Burkholderiales > Comamonadaceae > Variovorax > Variovorax sp. 05L425. The sequence continues at coordinate 49,878 of NZ_JBFTNY010000005.1, forward strand.
TTCGTGGACCCGTTCGAGGATCTCGGACCGCCCACCGTCCACTGAACGCCCGGTCCGCCGCGGCGGGCTCGCGATTCGATACGACGGTCATCTCGAATTGCGAGTCCTCGGGCAGTCTCGTTCCGGCACACTGACGGCGCATCCAGCGCCGCACCTTGCCGGCACCCCGAACGACGAGACACCCCCATGATCCGAAAACTCCTCACCGCCATCAGCGCTGTCACCGTGGCACTGGCCTTCACCGCCGCCGCGCAAGCCCAGACCTATCCTTCCAAGCCGATCCACATGATCGTGCCGTTCCCGCCGGGCGGCGGCACCGACATCCTCTCCCGCCTGGTCGCGAACAAACTCACCGAAGTCAGCCACTGGACCGTGGTGCCCGACAACCGGGCCGGTGCCGGCGGCACGATCGGCATCGCCGAAGCGGTGCGTGCGGCACCCACCGGCTACGAGATGGTGATGGGCCAGAAGGACAACATGGTCGTCGCGCCCTGGCTCTACAAGAACCTGAGCTACGACCCCACCAAGGACCTCACGGCCGTCGCGCACGTGGCCTACACCCCCGTGGTCATCGTCACGCGCAGCGATTCGAAGTTCAAGACGCTGGCCGATGTCGTCAATGCGGCGCGCGCGGCGCCCGACACCATCACTTACGGCTCGCCCGGCAACGGCACGACCATTCACCTGGCCGGCGAGATCTTCAACACCGCCGCCAACATCAAGATGCGGCACGTGCCCTACAAGGGCTCCAACGCCGCGATGATGGACGTGCTGGCCGGCAACGTCGACCTGATGGTGTCGTCGCTGCCCTCGGCAATGGGCCAGATCAAGTCGGGCAAGTTGCGCCCGCTGGCCGTGACCTCCCTGCGCCGCAGCAGCTCGCTGCCTGACGTGCCGAGCGTGGCGGAACTGGGCTACAAGGATTTCGACGTGAGCACCTGGTACGGTCTCTTCATGCCCGCCGGTACGCCGAAGGACATCGTCGCGAAGGTCAACGCCGAAGTGAACAAGCTGCTCGCGACGCCCGACATGAAGGCGGCGATCATCGCCCAGGGCGCGGAGCCGCAGAGCATGACGCCCGAGCAACTGGCCACGCTGCTCAAGAATGACTACCAAAAGTGGCGCGGCATCGTTCAGGCCTCTGGCGCGACCATTGAGTAGCACCCCCAGGTTGGCTCACTTCGTGTAGACGCCCACCCCCAACCGGGGGCAACACCGGCGGCCCGGCGAAGCCGGTTCCGCGGTGTTCATGTTGCTCGCCCCCAGGCTCTCTCACTTCGTGTAGACGCCCACCCCCAACCGGGGGCAACACCGGCGGCCCGGCGAAGCCGGTTCCGCGGTGTTTCACGAACGGGCCGGGCTTTGCCGGCCGTTTTCTTAGTCGCGGACGTCGGCTGCGGGGTTGACGCCGAAGTCGAGGCGGGCCAGGTAGCTGAGGACCTTGGCGGCGGCGGATTCGGGGGAGTCCAGCTTGCCCTCGGACTTGAGGGTCTCGAAGCGGGTGCGGTCGGGGAAGAGGGCCGGATCGGTTTCGCGCAATTGGACTTGCATGTCGGTGTCGATGACGCCGGGCGCCAGCGAGACGATTTTCGCGCCACCGATGCCTTTCTCCTCCAGGGCGACAGCGCGCGAGAAATGATCCATGCCGGCCTTGGCGGCGCAGTACGGTGCCTGGCTGCCCATTGCGTTGCGGCCGAGGCCCGAAGAAATGTTCAGCACTTTTCGTTCGGCGCGCCAGGTCTTGGTTGCACCCAGGAAGGCGGCGGTAAGGAGCATCGGCGCCTCCAGGCCCACGCGCAGGGCCTGCGCCAATTCGGTGGGGTCGGCGCCCGAAAGCGGTCGCGGTCGGCCGATGGTGCCGGCGTTGTTGATCAGGGTGGCGGTGTCGAAGTCCTCGGCGTCGAGTTGCTGAATCCATGCCGCGAGGCGCGTGGCGGCGGGGACTGGATCGGCGAGATCCTGATGCCATTGCTCCAGTTCGGTACCGGCCTCACGGGCTCGGGCAGCGAGTGCGTCGTCGCTCTGGCGCGAAATGCACAGCAGGCGCCGGCCTGGTTGCAGGAGCTGTTCGGCCATCGCGCGGCCCAAGCCGCGGGAGGCGCCGGTGATCACGGTGAGATGAAATGAAGTCATGGGTTTTGTGAGAAAGGTCTTATGAACAAAGCATGGACGATGGTGCCGCGCGACAGATGGTATCGGTGTGCTCACTAGAATTGCGACGTTTCTTTACAGCCCCGGCCCATGCCTACCCATTACCAAGCAGCGAGCGAGCCAAGCCACTTCGCCAAGCGCTTTGGTATCTCATTCCGCCCCGAAGAGTCGATCGTCCGCCCCGGCGAGCAGGGAATGTTCGTGCGCCAGCCGCGCGCGGATCGCACAGTCGACGCAGCCACGGCACGCTTCGAGATCGCCCCGGGCCGATGGGGCCTGATCCCGCTTTTTTCCAAGGACGGCCTGGACGCGGACACCTTTGAAGCGCGCAGCGAGACCGCATCCGCCGAGCGCAATTTCTACCAGCCCTGGAAGCGCGGGCACCGGTGCGTGATCCTCGCGGATGCCGTGTTCCAGGGCGGCGACACCGAGGATTCGGTCGTGCGCGTCTCGCGTGCCGACGGCGAACCGCTGGCACTGGCGGGCCTGTGGAACGGCTGGCGCTCGCCCGCCGGCGAATGCGTCGAGAGCTTTGCCCTGCTGACTTTCGGCACGCCCGAGCAGCCAGAACGCCGACGCGCCGTCATCCTGCGCGATGCATGGATCGACGACTGGCTGCATTGCCCCGTCGAAGAAACCGCGGCCTATCTCCGGCCCTACGCGGATGACAAGCTCGTGCGCCAGACGCTGCCGGCAGCGTCGTTGGTCACGACACGCTAGACGCCCTTCCCCATCGTTCCGCTGGTGCGCAGCGCCGCGAGATCGATCACCCGCAGCCCGCCGTATTCGACGCGAATCGCGCCCTGTGCCTCCAGCGTGCGCAAGGCTTCGTTGACCCGCTGGCGCGACAGCCCGATCAGGTAAGCCAGCTCCTGTTGCGTGATGCGCAGCAACTCACCCACACCCGGAAACAGCACCGGATTGAACAGCGCCGCCAGATTGCGAGCCACCCGGACATCCGGGTTGTTGAGCCGATCGGCTTCCCGCGCCGCAATGAATTGCCCCAGGCGCTCGTTGAGCTGGTTCATGACGAACCGGTTGAAGCCGATCGAGTGGTCGAGCAGCCAATGAAAATCGTCCACCGGGAGCCCCGCCACCACGCTCTTGCGCAGCGCCTGGATGTTGTAGCGATAGGGCTCGCGCTTGAGCGCCGTGCCCTCACCGAACCAGCCGCCGGGCGGCAGACCGCTGTAGGTCATGGAGGTGCCGTCGGCGTTGTCGTTGCTCATCTTGAGCAAGCCGGCGACCACGCCGAACCAGTAAGTCGGCGGGCGGCCGATGCGGCATACGAGGTCGCCCGGCTCGGCGTCGCCGACCACCACCGCCGCTTCGGCGCGGCGCCGTTCCGCCTGCGTGAGCGTGTGCAGCCAGGGGATGTTGTTCAGTTCGTCTTCGCGCGCCGGGCGCACGCGGTCTCGGATGGACGACGTGCCGCTGTCGTTGCCGATAGGCATCGGGAAACTCCGGGGAGTAGTGTCCCTAGGATTGTCGTCGGAACGACAAGTTGGCGTCAAAGTTGGTTCTACAGTCCGCCCCATCGTGCAGACCAAAGCCCTCACTTTTCCTCGCCTGTTGCAAGGCCACGCCGAGCGGCAACCCGACGCGCCGGCCGTTCGCGAAAAGGACCTCGGCATCTGGCAAACCTGGAGCTGGGCCGCCACCGCCCGCGAGGTGCGCGATATCGCCTGCGGGCTGGCAAGCCTGGGCTTCAAGGCCGACGACAACCTCGCCATCGTCGGCGCCAACCGGCCGCATCTCTACATGGCGATGGTCGCCGCCCAGAGCCTGCGCGGTGTACCGGTGCCGCTCTACCAGGACGCGGTGGCCGCCGAGATGGTCTTCATGCTGGAAGACGCGGCGGTGGAATTCGTGATCGCGGAGGATCAGGAACAGGTCGACAAGCTGCTCGAATGCCGCGACATCCAGAAGGACAAACGACCGGCGATCCGCTACATCATCTATGACGACCCGCGCGGATTGCGCCACTACGACCAGCCGGGCCTGATGAGCTACGAGCAGTTGCGCGAGCTCGGCCGCGTGTGGGACGCGGCGCATCCCGACTTCTTCGCGCGCAGCGTGGCAGCCGGCGAGCCGACCGATGTCGCGGTCATCCTCTACACGTCGGGCACCACGGGCCGGCCGAAGGGTGTGTGCCAGACGCACGCGAGCTTCATCGCGGCGGGGCGCGGCGGCGTGGAGACCGACAGGCTCGGTCCCGGCGACAACATCATGAGTTACCTGCCGATGGCCTGGGTCGGCGACCATCTCTTCTCGGTCGCGCAATGGCTGGTCGGCGGGTTCACGCTCAACTGCCCCGAGTCCGCCGAGACCGTGATGAACGACATGCGCGAGATCGGGCCGAGCTACTACTTCGGCCCGCCGCGCACCTTCGAAGGCCTGCTGACCGCAGTCTCGATTCGCATGGAGGATGCGGCCGCGCCCAAGCGCTGGCTCTACGCGAAGTTCATGGCGCTGGCGCGGCGCGTGGGCGCCGACATCCTCAACGGCGCGCCGGTCAGCTTCGGCGATCGATTGCTGTATGCCATCGGCAATCTCGTGATCTACGGTCCGCTGCGCAATGTGCTCGGCATGAGCCGCATCCGCGTGGCCTACACGGCCGGCGCGGCGATCGGACCGGACCTGTTTCGCTTCTATCGTTCCATCGGCGTCAACCTCAAGCAGTTCTACGGCCAGACCGAGACCTGCGCCTACGTGTGCCTCCAGCAGGACGGCAAGGTCAAGCTGCAGACGGTGGGCAGCGCGGCGCCGGGCATCGAACTCAAGATCGCGCCGGACGGCGAAGTGCTGGTGCGCGGCGTGTCGGTGCTCAAGGAGTACTACAAGCGGCCTGACGCGACCGCCGAAGTGCTCGATGCCGACGGCTACTTCCACACGGGCGACGCGGGCGTGCTCGATGCGGAAGGCCACCTGCGCATCATCGACCGCGCAAAGGACGTGGGGCGCATGACCGGCCCGGGCGGCAGTTGCGCGGGCGCGATGTTCGCGCCCAACTACATCGAGAACAAGCTCAAGTTCTTCCCGCAGATCAAGGAAGCCGTGTGCTTCGGCCACGAGCGCGACGAGGTCTGCGCCTTCATCAACATCGACTACGAGGCCGTCGGCAACTGGGCCGAGCGGCGCGGGCTGCCCTACGGCGGATATGTCGACCTCGCCGGCAAGTCCGAAGTGCTGACGCTCGTGGCCGAATGCATCGCCAAGGTCAACGCCGACCTCGCCGCCGAGGAAGGCATGGCCGACACGCAGATCGCGCGCTTCATGGTGCTGCACAAGGAACTGGACCCGGACGACGACGAACTCACCCGCACGCGCAAGGTGCGGCGCGGCTTCATCGCCGGCAAGTACGCGGTGCTGGTCGATGCGCTCTACGGTAGCAAGGCCGAGCAGTACATCGAGACGCAGGTCAAGTTCGAGGACGGGCGCACCGGCACAGTCAGCGCGACCTTGAAGATCGTCGAAGCCAAACGCTTCGCGCCCCTGAAAGCCGCCGCATGAGCAGCAGGAACATCGGCGACGTCATCCTCGATGTGCAGAACATCTCGCTGAGCTTCGGCGGCGTGAAGGCGCTGACGGACATCAGCTTCAATGTGCGCGAGCACGAGGTGCGCGCCATCATCGGCCCCAACGGCGCGGGCAAGAGTTCGATGCTCAACTGCATCAACGGCGTCTACCAGCCGCAGCAAGGCTCCATCACCTTCCGCGGCAAGCAGTTCAAGCACATGAACTCGCGCCAGGTGGCGGAGATGGGCGTGGCGCGCACCTTCCAGAATCTCGCGCTCTTCAAGGGCATGAGCGTGCTCGACAACATCATGACGGGCCGCAACCTCAAGATGAAAAGCGGCCTGCTCGCCCAGGCGCTGCGCTGGGGCCCGGCCGAGCGCGAAGAGCTTGCGCACCGCGAGTTCGTCGAACGCATCGTCGACTTCCTGGAGATCCAGCTGCATCGCAAGACGCCGGTCGGGCGCCTGCCCTACGGCCTGCAGAAGCGCGTCGACCTGGGCCGCGCGCTCGCGATGGAGCCGCAGGTGCTGCTGCTCGACGAACCGATGGCGGGCATGAACGTGGAAGAGAAGCAGGACATGAGCCGCTTCATCCTCGATGTGAATGACGAGTTCGGCACGACCATCGTGCTGATCGAGCACGACATGGGCGTGGTGATGGACATCTCCGACCGCGTGGTGGTGCTCGACTACGGCAAGAAGATCGGCGACGGAACGCCGCATGAAGTGCGCGCCAATCCGGATGTCATTCGCGCCTACCTGGGAACGGAGCACTGAAATGGGTTTCTTTCTTGAAACTTTGTTCGGCGGCCTGATGGTCGGCATGCTCTATTCGCTCATCGCGATTGGGTTCGTGCTGATCTACAAGGCGTCCGGTGTCTTCAACTTCGCGCAGGGTGCGATGGTGCTGTTCGCGGCGCTCGCGATGGCGCGCTTCTCCGAATGGATTCCGCACTGGCTGGGCTTCGAGAGCCAGGTGTTGGCCAACGTGCTCGCCTTCTTCGCGGCGATGGCGGTGATGATCGTCGTGGCCTGGCTGATCGAGCGCCTGGTGCTCAGCAAGCTGGTCAACCAGGAAGGCATCACGCTGCTGATGGCGACGCTGGGTATCGCCTATTTCCTCGACGGGCTCGGCCAGTCGATCTTCGGCAACGACATCTACAAGATCGATGTCGGCATGCCGAAGGAGCCGCTGATGGTGCTCGACAACCTCTTCCAGGGCGGCCTGCTGCTGAGCCAGGAAGACCTGATCGCCGCTCTCGTCGCCGCCGCGCTGGTCGTGGTGCTGGCGCTCTTCTTCCAGAAGACATCGACCGGCCGCGCGCTGCGCGCGGTGGCGGACGATCACCAGGCCGCGCAGTCGATCGGCATTCCGCTCAATCGCATCTGGGTCATCGTGTGGTCCGTCGCGGGCTTCGCGGCGCTGGTCGCCGGGATCATCTGGGGGTCGAAGCTGGGCGTGCAGTTCTCGCTGTCGCTGGTGGCGTTGAAGGCGCTGCCGGTGGTGATCCTCGGTGGCCTGACGTCTATCCCCGGCGCGATCGTCGGCGGGTTGCTCATCGGTGTCGGCGAGAAACTCTCGGAGATCTACCTCGGCCCGATGCTCGGCGGTGGCATCGAGATCTGGTTTGCGTATGTATTGGCGCTTGTCTTCCTTCTAGTTCGCCCACAAGGTCTCTTCGGCGAAAAAATCATCGACAGGGTCTAGAGATGAAAAGCCCCCACGCTCATCACTTCGTGTATCGCTGCCCCCCGAGGGGACGCTCAGTGCCCTTCGGGCGGCCGGGCGGGCACTGACATGTTCTACCGCGAGAACGGCCAATTCAAGTCGAGCTATCGCGCCGACCAGCAGATCTTTCCGATCCGGCAGGACCGCGTGCTCATCCTCGCGCTGCTGGTCTTCGCCTTCGCGGTGGTGCCGGTGATTGCACCGGAATACTGGTTCCGCGCGATCCTGATCCCGTTCCTCATCCTCGCGCTTGCCGCGCTGGGCCTCAACATCCTCGTGGGCTACTGCGGACAAATCTCGCTCGGCACGGGCGCCTTCATGGCGGTCGGCGCCTATGCGGCCTACAACTTCCACGTTCGCATCGAAGGCATGCCGCTCATCCTCTCGCTGCTGCTCGGCGGGTTGTGCTCGACGGCGATCGGCGTGCTCTTCGGCATTCCGAGCCTGCGCATCAAGGGTCTTTATCTCGCGGTCGCTACCCTGGCCGCGCAGTTCTTCATCGACTGGGCATTCCTGCGGATCAACTGGCTGACGAACAACTCGTCTTCGGGCTCGGTGACTGTTTCGGGGCTCAGCCTGTTCGGGCTTCCGGTCGAGACCGCCGTGCAGAAATACCTGCTGTGCCTGACGCTGCTGGCGGTCTTCGCGCTGCTCGCGAAGAACCTCGTGCGCAGCGCCATCGGCCGCGAATGGATGGCAATCCGCGACATGGACGTGGCGGCAGCGGTGATCGGCATTCGTCCGGTCTACGCCAAGCTCACGGCCTTCGCGGTGAGCTCTTTCATCGTCGGCGTGGCGGGCGCGCTGTGGGGCTTCGTGCATCTCGGCACCTGGGAGCCCGCGGCCTTCAACATCGACCGTTCGTTCCAGTTGCTCTTCATGGTGATCATCGGCGGACTGGGTTCCGTCATGGGCAGCTTATTCGGCGCGGCCTTCATCGTGCTGCTGCCGATCCTGCTCAACCAGTTGCCGGGCTGGCTCGGGATCTCGATCTCCACAGCATTCGCGTCGCACCTCGAATTCATGATCTTCGGCGCGCTGATCGTCTTCTTCCTGATCGTCGAACCGCATGGCCTTGCTCGGCTGTGGTCGACCGGCAAGGAAAAACTGCGCCTCTGGCCCTTCCCGCATTGATTTCGTTCGCAACCCCCGGCACCGCGGTGCCCCATAAGGAGACAGGCATGAAACTGAAATCGCTCGCTGTGACCGCCGCTCTGGTGGCCAGCACCATCGGCGCGATGCTCGCACCTTCGCTCGCGCAGGCGCAGGCCAAGGAGCAGTTCTTCCCGCTGCTGGTCTACCGCACCGGGCCGTATGCGCCGAACGGCACGCCCTGGGCCAACGGCAAGCAGGACTACATCAAGCTCATCAACGCGACCGGCGGCATCAACGGCGTGAAGATCAGCTACGAGGAATGCGAGACCGGCTACGCGACCGACAAAGGCGTCGAATGCTACGAGCGCCTCAAGGACAAGGGCGCCACGCTGATCGATCCGCAGGCCACCGGCATCACCTTCGCGCTGACCGACAAGGCGCCGGTCGACAAGATCCCGTTGCTGACGCTGGGCTACGGCCTCTCGGCCTCGCAGGACGGCAATGTCTTCAAGTGGAACTTCCCGCTGATGGGCAGCTACTGGACGGCCGCCGACATCCTGATCCAGCACATCGCCAAGAAGGAAGGCGGCGCCGACAAGCTTAAGGGCAAGAAGATCGCGCTGGTCTATCACGACTCGCCATTCGGCAAGGAGCCCATCCCGCTGCTGCAGGAACGCGCCAAGATGAACGGCTTCGAGCTTTCGCTGATTCCGGTCGCGGCGCCGGGCATCGAGCAGAAATCGGCCTGGCTGCAGGTGCGGCAGCAGCGGCCCGACTATGTGCTGCTCTGGGGTTGGGGCGTGATGAACTCGACCGCGCTCAAGGAAGCGGTCGCCACCGGCTACCCGCGCGAGAAGATGTACGGCGTGTGGTGGGCCGGCGCCGAGCCGGACGTGAAGGACGTCGGCGCCAACGCCAAGGGCTACAACGCGCTGGCACTCAACACCTCCGGGACGCAACCCAAGGTCATCCAGGACATCCTCAAGAACGTGCATGACAAGGGTCAGGGCACGGGTCCGAAGGAAGAAGTCGGCTCGGTCCTCTACACGCGCGGCGTGATCATCCAGATGCTTGGCGTGGAAGCCGTCCGGCGCGCACAGGAGCGCTTCGGCAAGGGCAAGGTCATGACCGGCGAGCAGGTGCGCTGGGGCCTGGAGAACCTCGCCCTTGATCAGAAGAAGCTCGATGCGCTGGGCTTTGCCGGCGTGATGCGGCCGATCAGCACCTCGTGCCAGGACCACATGGGATCGAGCTGGGCACGGATCGAGACATGGGACGGCAGCAAGTGGAACATCGCGCCCGAGTGGTACGAGGCCGACGAACAGATCATCAAGCCGATGGTCAAGGTGGCCGGCGAGAAGTACGCGGGTGAAAAGAAAGTGAATCGGCGCGACGCCGCCGACTGCAGCGCTTCCTGAACTGCGCGCATTTCGAGGCACCATGAGCGAACGCAACGTCCTTCTCGACGTCAACGGCATCGAGGTCATCTACAACCATGTGATCCTCGTGCTGAAGGGCGTTTCGCTCACGGTGCCCGAAGGCGGCATCGTGGCGCTGCTCGGCGGCAACGGCGCGGGCAAAACGACCACCTTGCGCGCCGTCTCCAACCTGCTGGCCGGCGAGCGCGGCGCGGTGACGAAGGGAACGATCGAGCTGCGTGGCGAGCGCATCGAGGCGCTGTCACCCGCGGAGCTGGTGAAGCGCGGGCTGATCCAGGTGATGGAAGGACGGCACTGCTTCGCGCACCTGTCGATCGAGGACAACCTGATGACGGGCGCCTACACGCGCACCGACGGCAAGGCCGCCGTTGCAGAGACGCTGGAGAAAGTCTACGCCTACTTCCCTCGCCTCAAGACGCGGCGAACTTCGCAGGCGGCCTATACCTCCGGCGGCGAGCAGCAGATGTGCGCCATCGGCCGCGCGCTGATGGCCAATCCGAACATGGTGCTGCTCGACGAACCTTCGATGGGCCTCGCGCCGCAGATCGTGGAAGAAGTCTTCGACATCGTGAAGGACCTCAACGAGAAGGAGCGCGTGACCTTCCTGCTCGCCGAGCAGAACACCAACATGGCGCTGCGCTTCGCCGACTACGGGTACATCCTCGAAAACGGCCGCATCGTGATGGACGGCGAGGCGAAGAGCCTGCGCGAGAACGAGGACGTCAAGGAGTTCTATCTCGGCGTCGGCGGCGCGGATCGCAAGAGCTTCAAAGATGTGAAAAGCTACAAGCGCAGGAAACGGTGGCTGGCATGAGCGACTTCTACGACGCGCTCGAAGTGCGCGACCCCGAGCAGCGGGAGCGCGATCTGCTCGCCGCCTTGCCGCGCCAGATCATGCAGGCGCAATCGGCAGCGCCGGCTTTCGCGAAAATCCTCGACGGCGTCAAGCCGGGCGACATCACGAGCCTTGAGGCGCTTGCAAGGCTGCCGGTCACCCGCAAGTCCGAATTGCTGGCCTTGCAGAAGGAACGGCGCGCGAGCGACCCGTTCGGCGGTTTCTCGGCGATCCGCTTCGGCGCGCGCATGACGCGTGTCTTCGCGAGTCCCGGCCCGATCTACGAGCCCGAAGGCGAGGCACGCGACTACTGGCGTACGGCGCGCGCACTCCACGCCGCGGGCTTTCGCAACGGCGAACTGATTCACAACAGCTTCAGCTATCACATGACGCCTGCCGGCTCGATCATGGAATGCGGCGCGCGCGCATTGGGCTGCACGGTGTTTGCAGGCGGCACGGGACAGACGGAACAGCAGGTGGAAGCCATTGCCGACCTGCGGCCAGCCGGCTACGCGGGCACCCCTAGCTTCCTGAAGATCATCATTGAGAAGGCGGCTGAAAAAGGCGTCGCCCTCCCCTCGCTCACGAAGGCGCTGGTCTCCGGCGAAGCCTTTCCGCCAAGCCTGCGCGACTGGATCGCCGAACGTGGCGTGACCGGCACGCAGTGCTATGCGACCGCCGACCTCGGGCTGGTGGCCTACGAGACGAGCAGCCGTGAGGGACTGGTCCTCGACGAGGGCGTGATCGTGGAGATCGTGCGGCCCGGCACCGGCGATCCGGTGGCGGAAGGCGAGGTCGGCGAGATCGTCGTCACCACGCTCAATCCCGACTACCCACTGATCCGGTTCGGCACCGGCGATCTTTCTGCGGTGCTGCCGGGGCACTGCGCCACGGGGCGCACCAACACGCGCATCAGGGGCTGGCTGGGCCGCGCCGACCAGACGACCAAGGTGCGCGGCATGTTCGTTCATCCCGGCCAGGTCGCGGAGATCGCGCGACGCTTTCCCGAAGTGCTGCGCGCACGATTGGTGGTCGAAGGCGAGATGGCCGACGACCGCATGACGCTCCGGCTCGAATGCGCTGCCGCGCCCAAGGGACTCGCGGACCGCATCGGCGAAGCGGTGCGAGATGTCACCAAGCTGCGTGGCGCGGTGGAGTTCGTCGGGCCGGGAAGCCTGCCGAACGACGGCAAGGTGATCGAGGATCTGCGCAGCTACCGCTGACGTGGAACTCAGCCGCGTGCCTTCTGGCTGCGCTCCCAGGCGCGCAGGCTACGGTTCCATGCGCGCAGACGCTCGTCCGCACCGTCTCCGCTGCCCGACGCGCTGGCAATGAGTTGATCGAGCAGGATCTCCTGGTCGGCGCTCAGCTGTTCCGGGAACACCGGCTTCACCGTGACCATCTGGTCTCCGCGCGGACCGCGTCGCGCCACCGGAAAGCCGTGGCCTTTCAGGCGATACATCAATTTGTCGCGGCGCAAGTTGATCGGCTGAAACCCCGAGACGGTGGGGACCTGGATCTGGCGATTGGCGATCCATGCGAATCCGTCGACTGGAATCTCGCAGCGGATCGTGCCGTCGTCGTCGAGTTCGAAGAATGCGTGGTCGATCAGTTCGACGCGGATCTCCAGATCGGCCTGCGACGGATTCGCACGCGCGCGCCGTCCGTCGACATGCAGCAGGTCACCCTGGCGCACACCCGGCGGAATGCGGACTTTCAGCTGGTAGGCACTCGTCTGCGTCCCGGCGCCCTCGCAATCGGGGCAAGTCCGCTGCGCGATGCCGCCGCCGTGGCAGGCTCCGCACTCGCTCATGCCGCCGGGCCAACCGAAGAAAGAGCGCTTTGCCACGGCGCCCGAGCCGCCGCAATGCGCGCAATTGCCGCCGAGCACCTGGTGGCCCGCGCCGTCGCAGGTCGCGCAGACATGCGTCATTTTTCCGCGCACGGTCTTGATGCAGCCGGCCGCCGCCTCTTCGAGCGTGAGCTTGATCTTGCGATGGATGGACCGGCGCCGGGGTTCGGCGTCGTCCGCGTCGGCTGCGGCAGCGGCCTCCGGGTGAGGTTCGACGTCACTGGCACCTGCGGTTGCGGTGGCGCTTTCCGGGCCTTCGGCGAATCCTGCGTTGCGGATTTCCTCGAAAGCCCGGTTGATGCGCTGCATCCTCGCGACGGCATCGGCGCTGTTGTTGCGGTCCGGGTGCCACTGCGACACCAGCCGGCGCCATGCGGCCTTGACTTCGCGCTCGGTGGCGCCGGAGGGCAGGCCCAGTTCGGCAAAAGCGTTGTCGGTGCCCAAGATCAGATCCTCGTTTCATCAAACTGCAAGTGGGGTCGCCGCGAAAGCGCTCCGTCGGAACGGATTATCAGGGAGCGCTTCGGTGGAAACACAGGCATGCTCCTTGCGGCAGTCATCTGCGCAAGAATCATTCCTCCTTTTGTCGATGACCCACTCTTTTCTCCAGCCTCCCGCCGCCACGCGCTACGCCCTGCGCAATCTTCGCGCGCCCCGCTGTCTCATCGCCGCCGAACTGCCGAGCCGCGTCGATGACGAACTCGTCGCGGTCGACCTGCTGGTGGACAACGGCCGCATCGCCGCGATCGACACGGCAGGCGCCATGCCCGCGGAGCTCGGCCCCGATCTCGACGCCTCGATGGTGCTGCCGGGCATGGTCGACTGCCACACCCATCTCGACAAGGGCCATATCTGGCCGCGCCAGCCCAATCCGACCGGCGATGGCGCAGGCGCCTCGATGGCGACGATGCGCGACCGCACCGCTCGGTGGAACGCGGACGACGTGCGCCGACGCATGGAGTTCGGCCTCAGTACCGCCTATGCCAAGGGCGTGGTCGCCATCAGCACCCACCTCGACTCGCTTGCGCCGCAGGCGTCGATCTCGTTCCCCGTGTTGCGGGAGATGCGCGAACGCTGGGCCGGACGCGTCGATCTGCAGGTGTCTTCCATCGCACCGCTCAACATCTTCCTGACGGACGAAGGCCGCCAGCTCGCGGACATCGTGGCCGAAAGCGGCGGCAAGCTGGGCTGCGTGACACGCTCCGCCAACCATCCGACCGAGACCATGCCGCCGGACCTGGACGAGGCGCTGGTCCGCGTGTTCCAGCTCGCAACGGAACGGGGCCTGAATCTCGACCTGCACGTCGACGAATCGACAGACCCGCGTGCCCGCGCGCTGATTCGCGTCGCGCGCACTGCGGTAGCGCAGGATTTCGCAGGGCGCATCCTGTGCGGCCACGTCACTTCACTGGCCCTGCAGACCGACGAGTTCATCGAAGAGACGATCGCCGCCTGCAAGGACGCGGGCATCGACATCGTGAGCCTGCCGACGGTCAACATGTACCTCCAGGACCGCAGCCAGGAAGAACGCACACCGCGCTGGCGTGGCGTGACCACGCTGCACGAGATGAAGGCGCGCGGCCTGCGCGTGGCGGTGGCGGGCGACAACTGCCGCGACCCGTTCCATGCGTACGGCGATCACGACATGCTCGACACCTTCACGCAGGCGGTGAAGATCCTGCACCTGGACCATCCGCTCGGCGACTGGATCCGCGCCGCCACCGAGACGCCGGCCGCCATCATGGGCATCGACCGCGGCGTGCTGAAAGCCGGCGCACCGGCCGACTTTCTCGTGCTGAAGGCGCGCAACTATTCCGAGATGCTCGCGCGCACGCAGTTCGACCGCACGATCGTTCGTGCCGGCCGCGCGATCGACACCACGCTGCCCGACTACCGCCTGCTCGACGATCTCATGGTTTCCTGAGCGTCCGAAGCCGCAAGTTTTCGCGTCATTTCGTGCGGTCTTGCCGAGGGCCGAGCCTGGCGCGATGGACGCTGCATCCGGGCGCGGTCACACGTGGCATCCTCGATACGCCTTCAACCGAAGGCGCAGCTCGATGAAACGATGACCTTTGAGAGACTTCGAATAACCGGACGACACGGAAAAGACTACGAACTCGGCGAAGCCATGCAGGTTCATGACGGGAACATCCACCTTGGAACGCTCGATCCCGTGATCGTCAGCCGCGATGGGACGGAAGTGTTCCTCGGGCGCTTCGTTCCCTCGCAGTTCGTGAAAGACCAGAAGCGGAATTTCGGCCCCCTGGTGCTGCTGGAAACGACCGCGTTCCTGGCCGAGCATTTCCAGGGCCTGCAGGCCGTGAGCTATGTGCTGAGCCGCGAAATCGAGATGCACGGAGACGGAATGCAAGTGGCCGGCGCTCGCTCCGCGCTCTTGCAGGCCATGGGTGCGGAAGGGGTGACGATCTCGCCCATGCCCGACTCGGAAATACCGGGCAACTTCGTGGTCCGGGGCACTTGGGCGTACAACGAGCGCAACCTCTCGGCGCTCGGCCAGTGTCTCGACAGGGAAAGGGAGGTGTACCGGCAATGGGACGCCACCCACCTCGTCCAGCCGGTTCCAGCACTTCGGAACCGGCTGCGCCAACTGCTGGCCCGCGGTCCTGGCGAACTTGGCTTCAAGGGCGGCGAGAGGGCGGACTGAGCGGCTTGCGCCACACACTCGCCAGCCACGGCTGCTGCTCGAAGGGCACGCCGATCGGCCGGTAGTAGTGCGCAAGTTCGACGAAACCCGCCGCCGTCATGAGTCTGCGCCAGCCTTCAAGGTCGTGAAAGGCGCCATAGCGCTCTCCGCGCCAGCCTTCCTGCCCCTCGCCGCGAGGATTGGAGCTGAACAGCACACCGCCGGGTTTGAGCGTCTCGCGCAATTCCGCGAGCACGCGCGGCAACTCCTGAGCAGGCACGTGGAACAGCGATGCATTCGCGAACACGCCGTCGAACCGGCTGCCCGGGAGGTCCAGGGACAGGAAGTTCTGTTGCCACACCTCGCAACCGCTGTAGGAACGCGCCATCTCCGCGAACTGCGCGGCGCCATCGAGGCCGACTGCGACATGACCGAGTTGCCTGAAGGTCCGCAGGTCGCGGCCAGGGCCGCAGCCGAAATCCAGGATCTCGAAAGGCGGCGGGGCCTCGATGTACTGCAGCAAGGCCGCGATGTTCTGGCTCACGTCGTGGCCGCGCGTGCCTGCCCAGAAATCCTCGGCCTGTCCGTCGTAGTGCGCGAGCGTGAGTGCTTCGATGCGTTCGAGGTCTTCGGGCGTCAGGGGCATTCCGGTCACCGCCGAATCAGCGGGGTTCTCCGGCAATGTAGTGCTGCAACTGCTCGATGATGAAGTTCTGCTCCGAGATGATCCCCTTCACGATGTCGCCGATCGAGATCAGCCCCACCAGCTTGTCTTCGTCCATGACCGGCAGGTGACGCACCCGGTTCTCGGTCATGAGCGCCATGCATTCTTCGCTGGTCTGGCTCGGTCGTACGTAGATCACCGCCGAGGTCATCACGTCGCGCAGCGGCGTGTCCTTCGACGAGCGGGCCAGCAGGACGACCTTGCGCGCGTAGTCGCGCTCCGTCACCACGCCGACGATGCGGTCGCCCTCCATGACGAGGAGTGCGCCGACGTTCTTCTCTGCCATTCGCTTGACAGCATCAAGGACCGAGGCCGAGGGCTCGATGGAATAGACCGTCGAATCGCCTTTGGCCTTGAGGATTTCAGCCACTGTTTTCATGAGTCGTCTTCTCCGGAAGGGGCAAGCGTTTCCATTCTGCGCGGCCCGCACGGCCGTCACAAGTGAATGCACCCGACGCCCGTGCCGACATTTACAGCGCCGCGGCGGACGCTCAGAATGCATGCCCCCATCCCTCAAAGGAGAGTGGTCATGGATCTCGGTCTCAAGGGCAAGCGCGCTGTCGTGACAGGCGGCAGTCGGGGAATCGGCAGGGCGATCGCCGAATGTTTCGCCGACGAGGGCGCCGACATCGCGATCTGCGCGCGCAAGGAAGACGAGGTGGGCGAAGCTGCCGGCGCCCTGCAGGCCAAGGGCGTCAAATCCTTCGGTCGCGCGCTGGACGTGGCCGACGGCCCGGCGCTGAGCGCATGGATCACCGCCAGCGCCGGCATTCTGGGCGGTATCGACGCCCTGGTCTGCAACGTGAGCGCACTGGCGGTCGGAGACAACGCGGAGTCCTGGGAAAAATCGTTCCGCACCGACATGATGCATACGGTCAATGCCGTGGCCGCCGCCGTGCCGTTCCTGGAGAAATCCGACTGCGGCTCGATCGTGCTGATCTCGAGCGTCTCCGGTTTCGAGGTCGACTTCGCTGCAGGCTCCTACGGCGCAACCAAGGCGGCGCTCATCCACTACGCCAAGGGCCTGAGCCGGCAGCTTGCCGGCAAAGGCATCCGCGTGAACTGCGTCTCGCCGGGCAACACCTACTTCGACGGTGGCTTCTGGCAAAGCGCCGAGAAGAATATGCCCGACCTTTTCGCGTCGACGCTCAAGGTCAATCCCACCGGCAAGTTCGGCACCGCCGACGAAGTGGCGCGCGGCGTGGTGTTCATTTCGAGCCCGGCCGCCAGCCGGGTCTCCGGCACCAACCTGGTCATCGACGGCGCGCTGACGGTGGCCGTCTAGGAGCGCTGGCCATGAGCGAACTCGCCACGCAGCACACCATCCACAGGAAGCACATCCATCACGGGTGGAACAACGCCTTCCCGCCCTGCCTGACGATCGCGCCGGGCGAGACGGTGCAGTTCGAGACGCTCGACGCGTCCTCCGGCCAACTCACGCGCACATCAACGTCCGCCGATGTCGAGAAGCTCGACCTCGCGCACGTGAATCCGGTCACGGGGCCGGTGTACATCGACGGTGCCAAGCCGGGCGATGCGCTCAAGGTCACCGTGCTGTCGCTGCGGCCCTCGGGCTGGGGCTGGACTGCGAACATTCCCGGCTTCGGGCTGCTCACCGACCAATTCCCGAACGCGAGGCTCCATCACTGGAATTACGACCCCGGCCTGACGCCCGCGATGTACGGGCCCGGCGGCCGCGTGCCCTTGAAGCCGTTCACCGGGACGATCGGCGTCGCACCTGCGGAACCGGGCTTGCACAGCATCATTCCGCCGCGCAACGTCGGCGGCAACATGGATGCCCGCGACATCGCGGAAGGAACCGAGCTCTACCTTCCGATCGAGGTCGAGGGCGCCCTCTTCTCCGTGGGCGACACGCATGCGGCGCAGGGCGACGGCGAAGTCTGCGGCACGGCGATCGAGAGTCCGATCGATGTGGCGCTCAAGTTCGAACTGGTGAAGGACGCCCGGCTGCGCTCACCGCGCTATGTCACGCCGGGACCGGTCAGCCGGCATTTCGACACGCACGGCTACGAGGTCACGACCGGCATCGGACCCGATCTCATGGCGGGCGCCCGCATGGCGGTGTCGGAAATGATCGAACTCCTGAGTCGCCGTTACGGCTACGACCCGCTCGACGCCTACATGCTGTGCAGCGTGTGCGCGGACCTTCGCATCAGCTCGATCGTCGACGTGCCGAACTGGGTGGTGTCGTTCTATTTTCCGAGGGTGGTGCTGGCGTAGTCGACGCCCGCGACCAGCTTCGGCAGGAGATCTTCCGCCGGACCTCGCAAGACCGCGCTGGCGGCCGCGTCGAGGCGCAGCGGCTCCATGTTGAGCGTGATGAGCTTGCCGCCGTGCGCCATGGCTTCCAGCGGCAGGTCGGCGGCCGGGTAGACCACGGCCGTGCTGCCGACGACGATGAAAGCGTCGCTTTCCTGCGCGGCCGTCCGGGCGTCGAGCAGCACGCCATCGTTCAGCATCTCGCCGAACATGACGACGTCCGGCCGGGCGCGCGACCCACAGCGCTTGCACCGGTGCAACAGCCAGGGACCGCGCCGATTGCCGCAATGGTCGCAGCGCCACCGGCGCAGAGAACCGTGCAGTTCGAGCACGTCGACACCGCCGGCCAGTGTCAGCAAGCCGTCGACGTTCTGCGTAATGAGCCGCGTCGCCGGGCGCAGGCGCTGCAATCGCGCCAGGGCCAGGTGCCCGGGATTGGGCTTGGCGCCCTCGGCGACCGCAAGCCGTTGCGCCCAGAACCGCGTGAAACCGGCCGGATCACGCGCCAGATCGTCGGCATGCGAGAACTGGACGGCGTTCTGGTTCATCCAGAGGCCGTCGGCGTCGCGGTAGGTCGGGATGCCGGACGCCTTCGACAGGCCCGCGCCCGAGAAAACGACGATGCGCCTCGCCGCTCGCAGCAACTCGATGGCGGTCTCTAGCGGTTGCGGGCTTTCGGGCATCGGTCGGCTGGGGCGAGGAATCTGCAGGGCGAGGCCTGGAATTTTTGCATGCGCCGCCGTGTCGCGCAGCGTGCGGGCGCGGCGCAGGCATTTCCTGCTTCCCTAAGGGCAATCCGGGATGAGTCAGGTTCTGGTCAGCCGATAAGATCGCCGCGTTTTCAACTTGGAATGATCATGAAGAAATTGCTCGCTTTCACGGCCATTGCCGCAGCTGTCGCGGGCGTTCACGCCCAGGATTACCCTGGCAGCAAGCCCATCAGCATCGTGGTGCCCTTTGCCGCCGGCGGCCCGACCGACCGTGTCGCGCGGGATCTCGCCGAAGCCCTGCGCAAGCCGCTGGGGGGAGTGAGCATCGTGATCGACAACGTGCCCGGCGCCGGCAGCTCGATCGGCGCGACCAAGGTGGCGCGCGCAGCGCCGGACGGCTACACGCTTTTGCTCAATCACATCGCCATGTCGACCGTCCCGACGCTGGTGCGCAACGTGCCGTTCAAGGTCGAGACCGATTTCGAGTACCTCGGCATCGTCAACGATGTGCCGATGACCCTGATCTCCAAGCCGAGCATGCAGGCGAACAACTACAAGGAACTGACCGCCTGGATCGTGGCCAACAAGGGCAAGATCAATCTCGGCAACGCCGGTGTCGGCTCGGCCTCGCACCTGTGCGGCCTGCTCTACCAGAGCGCCATGAAGACCGAGATGACGCCCGTGCCTTACAAGGGCACGGCGCCCGCCATCACCGACCTGATCGGCGGCCAGATCGACCTGCTGTGCGACCAGACGACGAACACCTCGCCGCAGATCGAAGCCAAGAAGGTGAAAGCCTTCGCCGTCACCACCGACAAGCGCCTGACCACGCCGTTGCTGAAGGATCTGCCGACCCTTCAGGAATCGGGGCTGAAGGACTTCCAGGTCACCATCTGGCACGGCCTCTACGCACCGAAGGGAACGCCGGCGGGGGTCACGAAGAAGCTCAACGATGCGCTCAAGGTTGCGCTGAAGGACCCTGACTTCGTCAAGAAACAGGAGGGCCTGGGCGCCGTGGTGGCGACCGATGGCAGGATCGAACCCGAAGGCCACAAGAAGTTCGTGGCGGCCGAGATCGCCAAATGGAGTCCCATCATCAAGGCTGCCGGCGTCTACGCCGATTGACGGGACGCTGATCCGGTTAGGCCGCCCTCGCCTTCGAATCAGGCCGCCGAAGCACGTTCGCGCCTCGCTTCGGAGTTCGGATGCAGCGGCCGCAGGTATTCATGCAACGCAAGCGCCGCGGCGCCGATCGCCGGCGTCCATTCGCCATAGCGCACGCCGCGCACGACCGGCGGAGGGATGCCCGCGCTTTCGGCATAGCGCTTCACCGTCTCGATCGCGCCGCGCAGGAACTCGGGATGCGCCTGGCACGACTTGCCGCCCACGACGATCGCACGCGGCTCGAAAGTGACCCACAGGTTCTGGAGCAGCACGCCCAGGAAGCCCGCGGCACGCTCTCGTTCAGCGGCACCGCGGTCCAGCACACGCGAGCTCAGGAAGACTTCCGCGCACCCCTTCCGACCGCACGAGCACCGCGGTCCATCGATCTGCAGCACCGTATGCCCGATCTCGCCGGCCATGCCTTGTGCACCGATGAACAGCCGGTCATTCAGCACGATGCCGGCACCGACACCGACGTCGCAGCTCACATAGATCAGCGGGTCCTCGCCCTCGCCCGGCGAGAACTCGAACTCGCCCAGCACCGCCGCATCGGCGTCGTTCTGCAACTGCACGGCGATGCCCGAAACGCCCTCGCTGGCAAGTGCCCCGGTGAGCCCCGGCAGCAGGCTGACGTTGCGCCAGCCGAGGTTGGGCGCGAATCGCACCACGCCGGTTGCGTCGTGCACGGCGCCCGGAACACCCACACCGATGCCCGATGGCCGAAGTCCCGACGCCAGCAGATGACGGTGCGCGGCCGCCACCATGCGCGCGACTTGCGCGCAGACCGCCGGCGGCGCGTGGTCGTCGAGCGACTGCGCATCGGCATGGAGCACATCGCCTTGCAGCGAGACGCACACGACGCGCACGATCTCGATCGCAATCTCCACGCCGATCAACGCGCGCACGCCGACGTTGATGCGCAGCGGCGTCGACGGGCGCCCGAGGCCATCGACCACCGGCGCGCCGGCCTCGTCGAGCCAGCCGTCTTCGAGCAGCTCGCGCACCAGCAGGCTCACGGTCGATTTGGTGAGGCCGCTCTCCACCGCCAGCCGGGCGCGCGAGAGACCCGGCTGCGCTCGCACCAGGCGCAGCAACACGCTGCGGTTGATGCGCTTGACCAGTTGCTGGTCGCCGATCGTGGTCACGGACTCACCCCGCTCGTTGTCACCTGTGCGCCTGCTCTTTGCCCTCCGGCCGCTTGCCGGCAATGATCATCCCGAGCACTTCGTCTTCGGTCACGTCTGCCGTGCGGTAGGTGCCGACCAATCGGCCGTTCTTCATCACCGCGAGACGATCGCTCAGCCCGAATACGTCAGGCATGTCGTGCGTGATCAGGAAGATGCCGACGCCATCGGCCTTGAGTTGCTTCACCAGCGCACCGACCATCGCTGTCTCCTCGGGACCGAGGGCCGCACAGGGTTCGTCCATGATCAGGATGCGGGCGTTGAAGTACAGCGCCCGCGAGATCGCCACGACCTGCCGCTGCCCGCCCGAAAGGCGCCGCACCGGCACGCGGATGTTGGTGAAGTTCTTGTTCAGGCGCTGGAACACCTTGCGCGCCTGTCCTTCCATGAAGTGGTCGTCCAGCGTGCGCCAGGGCGTGAGCTTTTCGCGGCCGAGGAAGAGATTGGCGACCGAGTCGAGGTTGTCGGCCAGCGCCAGCGTCTGGTAGATGGTCTCGATGCCTTGTGCCTGCGCTTCCGAAGGCGTGCGGATGTTGACCTTCTCGCCCGCGATCAACGTCTCGCCGGAATCGATCGGATAGGCGCCCGCGAGCATCTTCATGAGCGTGGACTTGCCCGCGCCGTTGTGGCCGAGCAGCGCGACCACTTCGCCGGGATGGAGGTTGACGCTGACACCGTCGACGGCCTTCACGCCGCCGAAGGCCTTGTGAATGTCGCGCAGTTCGACCAGGGGTGGGTTCGTGGTCATCTAGTTCTCCCCGAATTTCTTGCGGTAGAGCACGTCGAAGACCACGGCGACGATCAGCACCTGTCCGATGATCACCATGCGCTTGCCGATGGGCACATCCAGCAGCAGCATGCCGCTGTCCAGCGACTGCATGATCAGCGCGCCGAGCACCGAACCGAAGATGGAGCCGCTGCCGCCGGCCAGCGCGGTGCCGCCGATGACGGCCGCCGCGATGACGTAGAGCTCCATGCCGGTGCCCAGCGAGTTGGTGCCGGCGTTGAGACGGGCGATGGAAACGATCGCGGCGATGGTCACCAGGACCGCAAGCAGCGCAAAGAGCATCAGCGTCACGCGCTTGACCGGAATGCCGACCAGCGCCGCCGCATCCGGGTTGCCGCCCATCGCGAAAACATAGCGACCGAACCGCGTCCGATGCACGATGAAGGACAGCACCACCGCCACTGCGGCCCAGATCAACACCGGGATCGGCATGCCTTGCGCTTCCGTCTTCGACGAGATCTGGTAGTTGTTCATCGTCGCCGCGAAGGCGAAGACGACGAGAACGGGCACGGCCGTCAGCAGCAGGTCCATCCAGAGGGGTTCCACCGGCATCTCGTGACGCTGCCGCGCACGACGCTTCTGCCACATGCGCGCAAAAAAAATGACGCCCACGACCACCACCAGCACCCACGTCGCCGTCGTGCCGATGCCGCCGTCGTAGCCGCCGCCCAGCCGCTGGAAGAACTCGTCATTGACCGGTTGCGTCTTGCCGTCCGCGACGAGAAAGGCCGCGCCCCGGAACGACATCAGGCCACCCAGCGTGACCACGAAAGACGGCACGCCCAGCACCGCCGTGAGGCCGCCCTGGTACAGCGACACCAGCAACGCCACCGCCAGTCCGGCCAGGCTCGCCGCCGGCCACGACCAGCCGGACGTGTATTGCAGATACGCCACCAGCACGCCGACGAAGCCCATCACCGAGCCCACCGACAGGTCGATGTGGCGTGCCACGATGATCAGCACCATCACGGTGGACACGATGCCGACCACCGCCGTCTGCTGCGCGATGTTGTAGAGATTTTCGGGCGAGAGAAACACCCCGCCCGAGAGCAGGTTGAACACGATCGCCATCACCACCAGCAGCAAGCACATGAGCAGCAGCCGGAGGTCGACGCCGGTCCGGCGCCACCACCCAGGGGAACTCATCGCGTCACTTGCATGCCGCGGGGGCCTTGTCGGCCGGGACGCCCTTGCAGAGCTCATCCTTCTTGATCCAGCCGGCCTTCACGACGACATCGAGGTTGTCGCGCGTGATCGGCACCGGCGTGAGGAAGCGCGAGGAGATGGCGACCTTCTTCTCGCCGCCGCTCCAGTCGGCCGCCTTCTCGGCGGGCTTGCCTTGTGCCAGCGCGACGGCGGCGGAAGCGGCTTCGCGGCCGAGTTCGCGCGCGTCCTTCCACACCGTGACGGTCTGAGTACCGTGTGCGACGCGATTGAGCGCAGCGAAGTCGGCATCCTGCCCCGACACCGGAATACCGCGAATGCCCTTCGCCGTGAGCGCGGCCACCGCGCCGCCTGCCGTGCCGTCATTGGAAGCCACCACCGCGTCGACCTTGTTGCCGGCCTTCGTGAGGATCTGCTCCATGTTCTTCTGCGCGACCTCGGGCTTCCAACCGTCGGTGTACTCGTCGCCGACGATCTTGATGTCGCCCTTCTTCACCGCATCGGCGATCACCTCCTGCTGGCCCGAGCGCAGGAAGTTGGCGTTCGGGTCGGTGGGCGAGCCCTTGATCATCACGTAGTTGCCCTTGGGCTGAATCTTGTAGACCGCGCGTGCCTGCATGCGGCCGACCTCGACGTTGTCGAAGGTGATGTAGAAAACGCCGGGCGTTTCGATCAGGCGGTCATAGGCGACCACAGGCACCTTCTGCTTCAGGGCCTTGTTGACCGCCGGCAGGATGGCGTCCTTGTCCATGGCCAGCACGATCAGGGCTTTCGCTCCCTTCGACATCAGGCCCTCGATGTCGCCAAGCTGCTTTTCGGGGGAGCCGCCCGCGTCGGCGCTGATGTACTTCGCGCCGAGTTTCTCGAGCTGCGCCTTCATGGCCGCCTCGTCCGTCTTCCAGCGCTCCTCCTGGAAATTGGACCAGCTGACGCCCACCACGGTCTGGGCGCAAGCGCCGATGGCGGTCAGGCCGAAGGCCAGGGTGGTCAGGGTGCGGGCGAGCTTCATGGGCATGTCTCCAGGCTGTGATGGTTCATTGGCTCGAGTTAGTTCGAGTGCCGAACTAACTATCGCAGCCCACGGATTCGGCGGCCATCGGGACTATCCCTGCGGGTAAATGCGCTACATCGCGATTCGTCACGAGCGATACGATTTCGGCTGAAACGCACGCCCTGTGTGCGCTGGAGAACATATGGAGACCGAGATTTCCGTTGCGGCGAGCGCCGCGCTCTACCGAACGATGGTGCGCATCCGCGCGTTCGAAAATGCCGCGGAGGCCGCAAGCCAGGGCGGCGTGAGTGCCTATGGCCAGCAGGCCGCCGGCGCCGCCAAGGTGCGCGGGCCGCTCCACCTGTCCACCGGCCAGGAGGCGGTTCCGGCCGGTGTCTGCGCGCATCTGACCGCCGCCGACTACCTCACCTCGACCCATCGCGGCCACGGCCACACGCTGGCCAAGGGCGCGAACCTGGGCCGCATGATGGACGAGCTTTTCGGCAAGGCGACCGGCTTCAACGGCGGCAAGGGTGGCTCCATGCACATCGCTGACTTCTCGGTCGGCATGCTGGGCGCAAACGGCGTCGTGGCGGCCGGTCTGCCGATCGCGGTCGGCGCGGCGCACGCGCAGAAGCTGCTGCAGAAGGACGCGATCACTGTCTGCTTCTTCGGCGACGGCGCGATCAATCGCGGGCCCTTTCTCGAAGCGCTCAACTGGGCCCGCGTGTATGAGTTGCCGGTGCTTTTCGTCTGCGAAGACAACCGCTGGAGCGCCACCACGGCCAGCGGCCCGATGACGGCCGGCGACGGTGCTTCGGCGCGCGCCGAAGCCATGGACATCGCCGCGACGCAGGTCGACGGCAACGACGTATTCAAGGTGCACACGGCGGCGGGAAAGTTGATCGCCGAAGTACGCGCAGGAAAGGGGCCGCGGATGCTGCACGCACTGACCTACCGGGTGAAGGGCCACGTGTCGGTCGATCCCGCCGCCTACCGCGACCCGGCCGAACTGGCCGCGGCGCTCGAAACCGACCCGATCGCGCATGCACGGGGCCGTCTGATCGATGACGGCATCGACGGCTTGGTGCTCGACACCATCGAAGACGAGGCGCATGCGGAAGTCGAGGCCGCGCTCGCGGCCGCCGACGCGGCACCGTGGCCGGAGCCTTCCACCGCATTCACCGACGTGCAGACCACCGGAGCCGGTCAATGGACATGAGCAACGACATCGCCCGGGACCGCCCTGTCGCATCGCCAGCCGTCCAGGAACTCAGCTACGCAGAGGCCGCGGTGCTCGCGGTGCGGCGCGAGATGCAAGCCGACCCGCGCGTCGTGGTGCTCGGCGAAGACGTTGGCCGCGGCGGCATCTTCGGCCAATACAAGGGCCTTCAGGACGAATTCGGCCACGAGCGCGTGATCGACACGCCGATTTCCGAAGCCGCGATCATGGGCGCCGGCGTCGGCATGGCGCTCGCGGGCCTGCGCCCGATGGTCGAGATGCGCGTGGTCGACTTTGCGCTCTGCGGCATGGACGAACTCGTGAACCAGGCCGCCAAGAACCGCTTCATGTTCGGCGGCCAAGGCCGCGTGCCGCTGGTGGCGCGCATGCCGGGCGGCATCTGGGACGCCTCGGCAGCGCAGCATTCGCAATCGCTGGAGGCCTGGTTCGCGCACCTGCCCGGCGTGGTCGTGGTGAGCCCGTCCACGCCGCAGGACAACTACGCGCTCCTGCGCGCCGCCATGCAGTGCGGTGATCCGGTGGTCTACATCGAGCACAAGACGCTGTGGGGTACACGGGGCCCTGTCGACGTGACGCAGGAGGTGCCGCTTGGCAAGGCCGCGCACTTGCGCCGCGGCAACACGCTGACGCTGGTCAGCTGGAGCCGCCAGATGCATGCCTGCATCGCCGCCTGCGACAGGCTGGCGGCGGAAGGCATCGACGTCGACCTCATCGACCTTCGCACGCTGTGGCCCTGGGACCGCGAGGCCGTGCTTGCATCGTGCGGACGCACCGGGCGCCTGTTGGTGGTTCACGAGGCCGTGCAAGCCGCGGGCTTCGGCGCGGAGATCGCGGCGACGGCGGCCGAAGCGACCGGCTGCCGCATCGCCCGCCTGGGCGCGCCGCGTATTCCCGTCGGCTACGCGCCGGTGCTGGAAGCCCAATCGCGCGTGAGCGTCGATCAGATCGTGAACGCGGCCAGGACGTTGCGGGGATGAACGCCGACACTGACGTGGACGCAACCGCGCCCAAGGGACCGCAGGTCCCGGCAACGGGGGACTCGGTCTTCTTCAAGCTGGTCCGCGTCGTCAACCTCACGGCGAGGCCGTTCCAGCAGCGCGTCGGCCGACAGCACCAGCTCACGCTGAACGAATGGCGCGCCATGGCCGTGCTGGGTGCGCAGCCGGGACTCACGGCCACCCAGGTCGCCGACCTCACCGGGCTCGACAAGATGGCCGTCAGCCGCGCGCTGGCGGGTCTGCAACGCAACAAGCGCCTGCACCGCCACGAGGATCCGACCGACCTGCGGCGCAGCCGGCTCTTCCTGAGCAGCGTCGGCAAGGCGCTGTATGCCACGGTCGTCGTGCAGGCTCACGAACGCGAGGCCGAGTTGTTCGCAGGCGTTGGCGCTGACGAGTTGCAGCGACTGGACGCCACGCTCGACAAGCTGATCGCCTCGGTGGCCGGGAGCAGCGCCGGTCGCACGGGGTTTCCACCCGCGACGACGGGCGCGCTTCGACTGTAAAAACCGGATTCAAAGGAACACGCGAATGCCCCTCTTCTCTCTCGCCCGCCGCGGCGCCCTGACCCTTGTCGCGAGCGCGGCGCTTATCGCTATCGCCGGCCCCGCCGCCGCGGACACCGCCTGGCCCACCAAGCCCGTGCGCATCGTGGTGCCCTTCGCGCCGGGCGGCACCACCGACATCCTCGCGCGCGCCGTCGCGCCCGAACTCTCGAAGGCTTTTGGCCAGCAGTTCATCGTCGACAACCGGGCGGGCGCCGGCGGCAACGTCGGCGCCGAGATCGTGGCGAAGTCGCCCAACGATGGCTATACGCTGCTGATGGGCACAGTGGGCACTCATGGCATCAACCGCGCGCTCTACCCCAAGCTGCCCTTCGATCCCATCAAGGACTTCGCTCCCATCACCCTGGTCGCGGCGGTGCCGAACGTGATGGAAATGAACGTCGACAAGGCGAAGGCGCTGAACATCAACAACGTCGCCGACTTCGTCAAGTACGCCAAGGCGAACCCCGGCAAGCTCAACATGGCATCGAGCGGCAGCGGCACGTCCATCCATCTGGCCGGCGAGCTTTTCAAGAGCATGACGGGCAGCTACATGATCCACATCCCTTACCGCGGATCGGGCCCTGCGCTGATGGACCTGGTGGGCGGCAACGCCGACGTCATGTTCGACAACCTGCCGTCTTCCATGCAGCAGATCAAGAGCGGCAAGCTCAAGGCACTCGCGGTGACCAGTTCACAGCGTTCCCCGGCGCTCCCCGACGTGCCCACCGTTGAAGAAGTCGGCGGCCCCATGCTCAAGGGCTACGAGGCCAGTTCATGGTTCGGCCTGCTCGCCCCGGCCGGCACCTCCCCGGACATCATCAACCGCATCCAGCACGAAGTCGCCAAGGCCCTCGCCACCCCCGCCCTCAAGGAAAAGATGGTTGCCCAAGGCGCCATCCCCAGCGGCAATACCCCCGCCGAATTCGCGAAGCTCATCGAAAGCGAACACGTCAAGTGGGCCGCAGTCGTGAAAGCATCCGGCGCCAAAGTCGACTAAATCAGCCCCGGCCCCATCCCAGAAATACCGCGGAACCGGCTCCGCCGGGCCGCTGGTGTTGCCCCCGGCGAGGGGGTGGGCGGCTACACGAAGTGAGCCAACCTGGGGGCGAGTCAAACACTCCAGGTCACGTCCTTGCCGTCGGCAAGGGACTCCTTGAGCATGTGCAGCAAAGGCTGCCCACGCTGCCGCAGCCCGATGTGCTGCTTCTCGGCATCCTCGTCGTGGCCCTCGACCGCATAGTTATCGGCGTTGTGGGCGTTCTTTCCCTCACGCGCCATGGCTGCCTCCAGCGCCGAAATGGCGGCGGGCATCTGCTCGATGGTGACGACACCCTGCGGCGCCGGCTCCTTGCCGATGATGTCGAACAGCTGCCGAGCATGGACTTCGAGCATCACGAAAGGGGGCGTCGCCCGAGAGTTGAATCGATACAGCATGGAGCCTCACTTGTAGATGTAATCCCGGACGAAAGGGTACTCCGATTGCGCGCCGCGCAGCGTCCTGGCTTCCACGTTGCCGTCCCGCTTGGTGGACAGCATCTGGTGCAACGAGATCCAGCCCTGCTCGAAGCTCATGGCTGAACCCGCCAGATAGAGGCGATAGGCGCGCAGGATGCGCTCGGCGTTCTCTTCCTGCCGCCCTCCCCCGCGCTTCAGGACTTCGCGCGCCGTGTCGAGCTGCGCATCGAGCGAGTCGGACCAAGCCCAGAGCGTGCGCGCGTAGTGCGGGCGCAGGTTCTCGGTGTCGACCATCTCGAGCCCCGCAGCGGCCGTCTCGCGCAGCACGTGCGTCACATGCAGGAGTTCGCCGCCGGGGAAGATGTACTTCTCGATGAAGTCCCCCATGCCGGCGCCGAGCTGGTGGTAGTTGAGTTGCCCGGACGTGATGCCGTGGTTCAAAACCAGGCCGCCGGGCTTCAGCAGCGAATGGATCTTCCGGAAATAGGTCGGCATGTTGGCGCTGCCGACATGCTCGAACATGCCCACCGATGAAATCTTGTCGAAGGGCTTGGCTTCGTCGAGCTGGCGGTAGTCGCGCAGTTCGACGCGGACGCGGCCTTGCAGACCCTTCTCCTCGATCAGCCGCTGCACGTGCGCATGCTGGTTCTTGGACAGCGTGATGCCGGTCGCATCCACCCCGTAGTGCTCGGCGGCCCACATCAGGAGCGCGCCCCAGCCCGAGCCGATGTCGAGGAACCGCTCGCCGGGCTTCAGCAAGAGCTTGCGGCAGATGTGGTCGAGCTTGGCCTCCTGCGCCTCGGCGAGTGTCATGCCCGCGTCACGGAAATAGGCGCACGAATACACGCGGCGCGGATCGAGCCACAACGCGTAGAAGTCGTCGGAGACGTCGTAGTGAAACTGGACCTGCGCCGCATCCCTGCCCAGGGAGTGCGCGCCGCGCGACTTGGCACGCCGCTGCAGACGACTCCACCAGCTCGTGTTGGTCTCGGCAGGATTGCCCGGCAGGAGGCCGACCGCCGCGCCGAACAGGTCGCGCATCGCACCCTCGATCTGGACACGACCCTCGACGTAGGCCTCGCCGATGGCACCGATCTGGCGCCCTGCAAGCTTGGCGAGCGCCGACCATTCGTTGAAAGCAAGCGTCACGCGTGAGCCAGGCTTGGCAACTCGCCGACCATCTGGCAGTTGCAGCGTGATGGGAACCGACAAAGTGGAAAGCTGGGACTCGATCTTCGGTATCAGGCTTTGCATGTCACTGATTCTTGCCAGCGCGCGCGGGCTCGTCAACTGGGGTACCGGGACAACCCCAGGGCACACCCGGCTTGACAGCAGATCGTTTATGTCTAAACTATTTATCCATGAATAGCTTCACCCCGAACCTTCACCGTGTGTTGTGCATCGGCGGCGGCCCTGCCGGCCTGTACTTCGCGCTGTTGATGAAAGCCCGGCAGCCGGCCCTCGACGTCACCGTCGTCGAGCGCAACCGCCCCTTCGACACCTTCGGCTGGGGTGTCGTGCTCAGCGACCAGACGCTCGCCAACCTGGCGGCGGCCGACCCGGACACCGCGGCCCTGATCGGCAGCGAGTTCCACCATTGGGACGACATCCAGGTGTTCTTCAAGGGACGCCAGGTGCGATCGGGCGGGCACGGCTTCTGCGGCATCGGCCGCAAGCGGCTCCTCAACATCCTGCAGGAGCGCTGCCTGGCGCTCGGCGTCAAGCTGGTGTTCGAAACCGACGTCACGGACGACCAGGCATTGGCCGCCCAGTACAACGCGGACCTCGTGATCGCCTGCGACGGGCTCAACAGCCGCATCCGCCAGCGCTATGCGGACGTTTTCGAACCTGACATTGACCTGCGTCAATGTCGCTTCGTCTGGCTCGGCACGAATCAGACTTTCGACGCTTTCACCTTCGCCTTCGAAAAGACGGAGCACGGCTGGTTCCAGGCCCACGCCTACCAGTTCGACGACAAGACGTCGACCTTCATCGTCGAGACGCCCGAAGCCGTCTGGCAGGCCCATGGTCTCGACAAGATGGAGCAGCCGGAAGCGATCGCCTTCTGCGAGCAGCTCTTCGCGAAGTACCTGGATGGCCACAAGCTGATCAGCAATGCCACGCACCTGCGCGGCTCGGCCAACTGGATTCGTTTCCCGCGGGTCGTGTGCAAGCACTGGACGCACCGCATCGAGGTCAATGGCAAGCCCGTGCCGGTTGTGCTCATGGGCGATGCCGCGCACACGGCGCACTTCTCCATCGGTTCGGGCACCAAGCTCGCGCTCGAAGATGCCATCGACCTTGCCAACGAATTCGCCACTGGCGGCGGCATCGACGAAGTGCTCGAGGCCTACGAGGCCCGGCGCAGCGTCGAAGTGCTCAAGATCCAGAACGCAGCCCGCAACTCGACCGAATGGTTCGAGAACGTGCCGCGCTACACGGGCATGGAGATCGAACAGTTCGCCTACTCGCTGCTCACCAGATCGCAGCGCATCAGCCACGAGAACCTGCGCCTGCGCGACACGAAATGGCTGGGCGGCTACGAGCAATGGCTGTCCGGCGGCAAACCGCTGCCTCCGATGCTGATGCCGCTCACCGTGCGCGGGCTGACGCTCAAGAACCGCATCGTCTGCTCGCCGATGGCAACCTACAGCGCGGTCGATGGCGTGCCGCAGGACTTCCTGCTGGTCCATCTTGGCGCACGCGCACTCGGCGGCGCCGCCATGGTGTTCGTGGAAATGACCAGCCCGACACCCGAAGGCCGCATCACGCCGGCGTGCACCGGCCTCTACAACGATGCGCAATCGGCGGCATTCAAGCGCATCGTCGATTTTGTGCACACGCAGTCGAGCGCGAAGATCGGCATGCAGTTGGGTCACAGCGGTCCCAAGGGCTCCACGCAAGTCGGCTGGGAAGGCACCGACGAGCCGCTGCCGGCAGGCAACTGGCCGCTGATCGCTGCCAGCGCGCTGGCGTATGGCGAACAGAACCAAATGCCCGCGCAGATGACGCGGGCCGACATGGACCTCCTGCGCGACCAGTTCGTCGCCTCCACGAAGCGCGCGGCCGAGGCCGGCTTCGACTGGCTCGAGCTGCACTGTGCGCACGGCTATCTGCTTTCGTCCTTCCTCAGTCCGCTGACCAATCTGCGCACGGATGAGTATGGCGGCGACATCGACAACCGCCTGCGCTATCCGCTCGAAGTATTCCGCGCGATGCGCGCCGCATGGCCGGCCGATCGGCCGATGAGCGTTCGCATTTCGGCGCATGACTGGGCGCCCGGCGGCAATACCGACGCCGATGCGATCGTGATGGCGCGCGCTTTCAAGGAAGCCGGTTGCGACTTCATCGATGTCTCGTCGGGTCAGACCACGCGCGCCGCAAAGCCGGTGTACGGCCGCATGTACCAGACGCCGTTCGCGGATCGCATTCGCAACGAGGTGGGCATCTCGACCATCGCCGTCGGCGCCATCACCGATGCCGATCAGGCCAACAGCATCATCGCTGCGGGTCGCGCCGACTTGTGTGCCATTGCGCGACCGCACCTGGCAGACCCCGCGTGGACCTTGCACGAAACCGCCAAGCTGCAGAACCGCGATATCGAATGGCCGAAGCAGTATCTGAGCGGGCGCGACCAGATGTACCGCGAGATCGCAAAGCAGCAGCAACTCGCGGCAGCGCTGGCGACAGCACCACGCGTGCCCGAAGAGGAGCAATAGATGGACCTCGAAGCCAGAGCCCACAGCGAGCACCCCGACGAGCTTCGTCTCTGGTTGCGCCTGCTGACCTGCACCCAGCTGATCGAGAAGCAGGTTCGCAATGAACTGCGCGAGCAGTTCGCGACGACGCTGCCCCGATTCGATCTCATGTCGCAACTCGAGCGTGCACCCGAAGGGCTCAAGATGAACGAGCTCTCGCGACGCATGATGGTCACCGGCGGCAACGTCACCGGCATCACCGACCAGCTGGTCACGGAAGGGCTGGTGGAGCGTGTCGACGTCGCAGGCGACCGCCGTGCGTGGCGCGTTCGCCTCACGACGCGAGGCCGCAAGCTCTTCAACGACATGGCACAGCAGCACGAGGCATGGATCTGCGATGCCTTCTCCGCGCTGAACAGCAAGGAAATCGCCCAGCTGCACAAACTGCTGGGCAAGGTCAAGCAACATTCACATCAACAATTGGCGGAGGCTCTATGAAGCACTACATCGGCGCGGACAGTCCCATGCGCGCGCAGTTCGAACCCAAGGCCGGCTACGTGGCCACGCATTTCTCGTGGTCTTTCGACGCTGGCGTCGGCACGATCACGCTGAACCGACCGGAGCGCAAGAACCCGCTGACCTTCGATTCGTACGCGGAACTGCGCGACTTGTTTCGCGCATTGAGCTTCGCCACCGACGTGAAGGCGATCGTGGTGACTGGTGCGGGCGGCAACTTCTGCTCCGGCGGTGACGTGCACGAGATCATCGGGCCGCTGACCCGCATGCGCATGCCGGAACTGCTGGAGTTCACGCGCATGACGGGTGACCTCGTGAAGGCGATCCGCCACTGCCCGCAACCCATCGTGGGCGCGATCGACGGCGTCTGCGCCGGGGCCGGCGCGATGATCGCCCTGGCTTGCGACCTTCGCTATGGAACGCCTTCCACGCGCACCGCATTCCTGTTCACCCGCGTCGGACTCGCGGGCGCCGACATGGGCGCGTGCGCGCTCCTGCCTCGCGTCATCGGCCAGGGGCGTGCCTCCGAACTGCTCTTTACCGGCCGCGCGATGACGGCTCAGGAAGGGCAAGCATGGGGCTTCTTCAATGCGTTGCACGAGAGCGATGCCCTTGTCGGCGCCGCCACCGCGATGGCCCGCGAGTTGGCCGAAGGCCCGAGCTTTGCGCATGGCATGACCAAGACCATGCTGTCGCAGGAATGGTCGATGACGATCGACCAGGCCATCGAAGCCGAGGCGCAGGCGCAGGCGATCTGCATGCAGACCGAGGACTTCAAGCGCGCCTACGAAGCCTTCGCCGCGAAGCGCAAGCCCGTGTTCGGAGGGGATTGATCCATGGTTGCATCTGCTGTCGATCCCTCCACGGGGCACTTGGCGCTGCCCTTCTTCGAAGAGGCGCACCGAGCGCTCGCGCGCGAACTCCTGCCCTGGGCCGCAGCCCAGTCCGTGGACGAGCACGACGACCGCGCGGCCTGCCGCGACTGGGTCCGGAGGCTGGGCGATGCTGGCTGGCTGCGCTACTGCGTGCCCGCTGCTTCGGGTGGCGCGCTCGACAAGCTCGATTCGCGTGCCCTCGTGCTGCTGCGCGAGACGCTGGCGTTCCACTCTCCACTGGCTGACTTCGCATTCGCGATGCAGGGCCTGGGCAGCGGTGCCATCACGCTGGCAGGCACTGCTGCGCAGCATGCGGACTATCTCGCGCCCGTCGGGCGCGGCGACAAGATCGCGGCCTTCGCGCTCAGCGAACCCGAAGCGGGCTCGGACGTCGGTGCCATGGCGATGCGCGCCGAGGAAACGGCTGACGGCTGGCGCCTGACGGGTGAGAAGACCTGGATCAGCAACGGCGGCATCGCCGACTTCTATTGCGTGTTCGCAAAGACCGATCCGACCGCCGGCGCCCGCGGGATCACCGCCTTCATCGTCGATGCCAAGACGCCCGGACTCGACACGTCGGCGCACATCGACGTCATGGCGCCGCATCCGCTCGCGACCCTGCGTTTCGAAGGTTGCGTGGTGCCGCGCAGTGCCCAATTGGGCGAGTTGCACGGCGGCTTCAAGCTTGCGATGCGCACGCTCGATATCTTCCGCGCGTCGGTCGCCGGCGCCGCGCTCGGGATGGCTCGCCGCGCGTTGTCCGAGGCCGTCCAACACGCGCAGAAGCGAAAGATGTTCGGCCAGACGCTGGCGGACTTCCAACTCACGCAGGCGAAGCTCGGCGAGATGGCGGCGTTGATCGACGCCGGCGCTCTGCTGACTTATCGCGCCGCATGGATGCGCGACGACAGCGAACGCCGCGGCGAGGCTCCGGTGGGCGACCTGACCGCTGCCGCGGCCATGGCCAAGATGACCGCAACCGAGAACGCAAGCCGCGTGATCGACATGGCACTTCAAATGCACGGCGGCCTCGGCGTCAAGGTCGGCACGAAGGTCGAAAGCCTCTATCGCGACATCCGCTCGCTGCGCATCTACGAAGGCGCGACGGAAGTACAACAACTCATCATCGGCAAATCCGTATTGAGGGCCAAATGACTTCAACTGCGCAGATCGATCGCTTTGTACATGACCGGCTCCCGCCGGCGGATCAACTACCGATCTTCCGGTACGACCTGCCCGAACTTCAGTTGCCGGACCGCTTGAATCTGGTGGAAGAGCTGCTGGACAAGGCGGCCTCCAAGGGCTTCGCCGACAAGCCGATGCTGCGTTCACCGAGCCAGACCTTGACTTATGCCGAGGCGGCGGTCGAAGTCAACCGCATCGCCCAGGTGCTGACCGAAGACCTCGGCCTGGTGCCGGGCAATCGCGTGCTGCTGCGAGGCGGAAACTCGATCGCCATGGCGCTGTCATGGCTCGGCGTGGTCAAGGCCGGGATGATTGCCGTCGCCACGATGCCCCTGCTGCGCGCGAAGGAGCTGGGAGAGATCCTGGACAAGGCGCAGCCTACCGTCGCGCTTTGCGAAGGCAAGCTGCTCGACGAGCTTCAGGCGGCGCAACTGCAGCATCCCGTTCTGAAGACGATCGTGGCATTCAACCAGCCAGACACACCAGACTCGCTATCGGCGCGAGCGGCTGGCAAGAACGGCGCCTTCAACGCGTGTCCAACCTCTGCCGACGACATCGCACTGCTTGCCTTCACGTCCGGAACGACAGGCAAGCCCAAGGCGCCGGTCACCACGCATCGAGACGTGCTGGCGATGTGCGAGACCTGGCCGCGCCATGTCCTGCGGGCTCGCAGCGACGACGTCGTGATCGGCTCTCCGCCGTTGGCATTCACTTTCGGGTTGGGCGGATTGTTGATCTTCCCGATGTACGCGGGCGCCTCCGTGTACTTTCACGATGCGCCGTACACGCCCGAATCGATGGTGCAGGTGATCCACAACGTCGGTGCGACCATCAGCTACACAGCGCCCACGTTCTATCGGCAGATGGCCGCGTTCGCGAAAGAGGCCGGCGTGCCGAGTCTCCGCATCAGCGTCAGCGCCGGTGAGGCACTGCCAGATGCGACACGTCAACTCTGGAAGCAGGCGACCGGCCTGGAGATGCTCGATGGCATCGGTGGAACCGAGGTATTTCACATCTACATTTCCGCCGCGGGTGACGAAATCCGTCGTGGGGCGGTGGGAAGAGCCGTTCCGGGATTCACCGCCAAGATCGTCGACGATGAGGGCAATGAAGTCCCCCGAGGCACGGTTGGCAAGCTGGCCATCATCGGCCCCGTGGGTTGTCGCTATCTCGACGACGCCCGCCAGGCGGACTACGTGCGGAATGGATGGAACTACCCTGGCGATGCGTTTGTCGAGGACGAGGACGGGTACTTCTTCTACCAGTCCCGCGCTGACGACATGATCGTCACGGCGGGCTACAACGTCGGCGGGCCGGAGGTCGAGGACGCACTCCTCAAACACCCGGCCGTAGCTGAATGCGGCGTGATCGGCAAACCCGACGAAGAGCGCGGCATGATCGTCAAGGCCTTCTGCGTGCTCAAGCCCGGCCATGCCGGTGACGCCATCATGGTCAAGGCACTCCAAGACCACGTCAAGGCGACCATCGCGCCTTTCAAATACCCCCGGGAGATCGAATTCGTGGCGAGCCTGCCGCGAACCGAGACCGGGAAACTCCAACGATTCAAACTGAGGCAATTGGCATGATCAAATTTCTGCAACCCCCGGGCTGGGCTCCTCCGAAGGGCTATGCCAACGGCGTCGCCGCACGCGGAACCATGGTGTTCGTCGGCGGACAAATCGGTTGGAATGCACAACAGCAGTTCGAATCGGATGACTTCATCGAACAAACGGGCCTCGCGCTCCGAAACATCGCCGCAGTGCTGCGCGAGGCAGGTGCAGGACCGGAGCACATGGTGCGCATGACGTGGTACGTGATCGACCGGGACGAATACAACCGCCGCTTGGGCGAACTCGGCCCTGTCTATCGCGACGCCATGGGGAAGAACTTCCCGGCAATGACCTGCGTGCAGGTTGCGGCACTCGTCGAATCGCGCGCCAAGGTTGAGATTGAAGTGACGGCCGTAGTGCCTGACTAGGCCTCAGCTCTTGAGCACATAGAGACGTGCCGCCCGCCCGCCGCCCAGATGCCGATGTGCGGCTGGGCGCATAGCTCTTTCCGCGGCACTCAGCGGCAGAGATCAATTGCCAATTGCGCGCCGCTTGGACGACCAAAAAAAAGCCCACCAAAGTGGGCTTTTTCAATCAGCGATTTTTGTCGCCGAAAATTTGGTTGCGCGAGCAAGATTTGAACTTGCGACCTTTGGGTTATGAGCCCAACGAGCTACCAGGCTGCTCCATCGCGCGGCAAGATGGAATTATAGCCTATTCTGCAGCGTTTTGCTCGTCTGCAACTGCCTCATTTACTTCAGGACGATCCACCAGTTCGACCAGCGCCATCGGCGCGTTGTCGCCCACACGGAAACCCATTTTCAGGATGCGCGTATAGCCGCCAGGACGAGCCTGGTAGCGAGGACCAAGTTCGCCGAAAAGCTTCACGACGCTGTCGCGATCACGCAGGCGGTCGAATGCTAGGCGCTTGTTGGCGACCGTCGGCTTCTTGGCCAGAGTGATCATCGGCTCGATGACGCGACGCAGTTCCTTGGCCTTCGGGACCGTGGTCTTGATGACTTCGTGCTCGATGAGCGAGTTCATCATGTTCTGCAGCATCGCGAGGCGGTGCGAGCTGGTGCGGTTGAGTTTGCGGAGTCCGTGTCCGTGACGCATAGTGCTTTCCTTTACTTTATAAAAACAGGCAGCCGTGTCAGGTACTGCCCGGTGCACAGGCCCCTATGGGCCATATCCAAAAATCAACGCTTGTCGAGACCAGCCGGGGGCCAGCTTTCGAGCTTCATGCCCAAGGTCAGGCCGCGCGAGGCAAGCACTTCCTTGATTTCGTTGAGCGACTTGCGCCCCAAATTCGGGGTCTTGAGCAACTCATTTTCGGTCCGCTGGATCAGGTCACCGATGTAGTAGATATTCTCCGCCTTCAGGCAGTTCGCGGAGCGCACGGTGAGTTCAAGCTCGTCGACTGGACGCAGCAGAATCGGATCGAACTGCTGGGCGCTGCGCGGTGCCGGCGCATCGAATGCGGCCAATTCGCCACCTTCGAGTTGAGCGAACACAGCCAATTGCTCTACCAGGATCTTGGCCGAAGCGCGGACCGCGTCCTCAGCGGTGATCGCGCCGTTGGTTTCGATTTCAACTAGCAGCTTGTCGAGGTCCGTGCGCTGTTCGACGCGAGCGCTTTCAACGGTATAGCTCACGCGCTTGACCGGCGAGAACGAGGCATCGAGGACGATGCGGCCAATCGACTTGGTCGGCTCATCCGCGTAACGGCGCATCGTTCCGGGCACGTAGCCGCGACCCTTTTCAACCTTGATCTGCATATCGAGCTTGCCGCCTTGCGACAGATGCGCGATCACATGATCGGGATTGATGATCTCGACGTCATGAGGCGTCTGGATGTCCGAAGCCGTGACAGCACCTTCGCCGTCCTTGCGCAGGCTCAGCGTGACCTCGTCGCGGTTGTGCAGCTTGAACACCACACCCTTCAGGTTCAGCAGAATGTTGACAACGTCTTCCTGCACGCCATCGATGGACGAGTACTCGTGCAGCACGCCCGCGATCGTGACTTCGGTCGCCGAATAGCCAACCATCGACGACAGCAGAACACGGCGCAGTGCGTTGCCAAGCGTGTGGCCATAGCCACGCTCGAAAGGCTCGAGCGTCACCTTGGCCCTGTTGGGCGCGAGTTGCTCGACCTGAATGGTCTTGGGTTTCAGCAGGGTGGTTTGCATGCAGACTTCCTCTCAATACCCCCGGCTCGTTACACCGGTAAGGCTGGTGAAGCACCTGCCTTGCAGCAAAGCTCAAGGCAGGAACGTGAATAAAAACATCGGCCTTCTTCGACGGGCTCCATGGAAGCCATGGGCGAAGGCAGACAAATCAACGCGAATACAGTTCGACGATCAGCGATTCATTGATGTCGGCTGCGAACTCGTCGCGATCGGGAACCTTCTTGAAGGTGCCTTCGGCCTTGTCGGCATTCACCTCCACCCAAGCCGGAATACCGACCTGTTGAGCCAGTTGAAGTGCTTCGACAATGCGGTTCTGCTTCTTGGACTTGTCGCGAACCGCAATTACGTCGCCAGTCTTGACCAAGTACGACGGAATATTGACGGACTGGCCGTTCACCGTGATCGCCTTGTGCGACACGAGTTGCCGTGCTTCTGCGCGGGTCGAACCGAAGCCCATGCGATAGACGACATTGTCCAGGCGCGATTCGAGAATGAACAGCAGGTTGGCACCCGTATTGCCACGGCGACGATCGGCTTCCTCGAAGTAGCGGCGGAACTGCTTTTCGAGCACGCCGTACATGCGCTTGACCTTCTGCTTTTCGCGCAGTTGGAGGCCAAAATCCGAGGTACGCTGACCGGACGTGCGGCCGTGCTGGCCGGGCTTCGAATCGAACTTGGCCTTGTCCTGGATCGAACGACGGGCGCTCTTCAGAAACAGGTCGGTGCCTTCGCGCCGGGAGAGTTTGGCCTTCGGGCCGAGATAGCGTGCCACTTGATCTTCCTTTGTGTCATCTGCCGCAGGGGACTGCGGGAGCCATCAGCGGCGTGCCGATGGCGGTGGGCTTGTTAAAAAAGCAAATGCGCAGCCGCTGCGAAGCGGGCTGCGCCGGACGTCTTCGCTTTAGATGCGACGACGCTTCTGCGGACGGCAGCCGTTATGCGGCACCGGGGTCACGTCGGCAATGGAATTGATCCGGATACCGAGTGCGGCGAGTGCGCGCACCGACGATTCGCGACCTGGGCCAGGACCCTTGATCTCGACGTCGAGGTTCTTGATGCCTTGCTCGACCGCGGCGCGCCCGGCAACTTCCGAGGCAACCTGCGCAGCGAACGGAGTCGACTTGCGGGAGCCCTTGAAGCCCTGACCGCCAGAAGACGCCCACGACAGGGCGTTGCCCTGACGGTCAGTGATCGTGATGATCGTGTTGTTGAACGAGGCGTGCACGTGAGCAATACCGTCGGCAACGTTCTTGCGAACCTTCTTGCGGACGCGCTGTGCAGCGTTGTTGGCAGGAGCTTTAGCCATGCTGGTCTATCCTTATTTCTTCAGAGACTGCGCGGCCTTGCGCGGACCCTTGCGAGTGCGGGCATTGGTGCGCGTGCGCTGGCCGCGCATTGGCAGGCCGCGACGGTGACGGAAGCCGCGGTAGCAGCCGATGTCCATCAAGCGCTTGATGTTCATCGTCGTCTCGCGGCGCAGGTCGCCTTCGATCGTGAAGAGCGCGATCTGATCGCGGATCTTCTCGAGATCGGCGTCTGTCAGATCCTTGATCTTCTTCGAATACTCGATGCCACTTGCTTCGCAAATCTTGCGAGCGCGCGTGCGACCGATGCCGAAAATGGCGGTCAAACCGATTTCAGCGTGCTTGTGCGGCGGAATGTTGATGCCAGCAATACGTGCCATGTGCGTCCTCTAATACTCTATCAATCAACCCTGGCGCTGCTTGTGGCGCGGGTCGGTACAGATCACACGCACCACACCCTTGCGGCGGATGATCTTGCAATTACGGCAAATGGTTTTGACCGAAGCCGAAACTCTCATTTCATTCTCCTAAAACTCTGTTCAACCCGGCGACTCATTTCGCCCGAAACACAATACGCGCCCGGCTCAAGTCGTAGGGCGTCAACTCAACGGTGACCTTGTCACCAGGAAGGATGCGGATGTAATGCATCCGCATCCTTCCGGAAATATGTCCAAGAACGACATGCCCATTTTCGAGCTTCACCCGGAAAGTTGCGTTGGGAAGGTTTTCTAGAACCTCACCCTGCATCTGGATGACATCGTCCTTCGACATCTACACCTACGAAGTCTTGAAATTGGCTTTCTTTAGCAGTGACTCGTACTGCTGAGACATCATGTAGTTCTGTACTTGGGCCATGAAGTCCATCGTGACGACCACGATGATCAACAGGGAGGTGCCGCCAAAATAGAACGGCACGTTGTATTTCAGGATCAGGAACTCAGGCAGCAAGCAAACGAAGGTGATATACACCGCGCCAGCCAGCGTCAGGCGAACCAGGATCTTGTCAATATAGCGCGCGGTTTGATCACCCGGCCGTATGCCTGGAATGAATGCGCCGCTCTTCTTAAGGTTGTCGGCAGTCTCACGACTGTTAAACACCAGCGCCGTGTAGAAGAAGCAGAAAAACACGATGGCACTGGCGTAAAGCAGCACATAGATGGGCTGCCCAGGCCTCAGCGCACTGGCGACGTCCTTGATCCAACGCATGCTCTCACCGGTGCTGAACCAACCCACGACCGTAGTGGGCAGCAGAATGATGGACGACGCAAAGATCGGCGGGATCACACCGGCCATGTTCAGCTTGAGGGGCAGGTGTGACGATTGACCGCCATACACCTTGTTGCCCACCTGACGCCGCGCATAGTTCACTAGGATCTTGCGCTGACCGCGTTCGACAAAGACGACGAAATACGTCACCAGTACAACCACGGCCACAATGAACAGTGCGACCAACACGTTCATGGCGCCCGTACGAACGAGTTCGAGCAGTCCCCCGATAGCGTTGGGCAGCCCCGCCGCAATGCCGGCGAAAATCAGGATCGAGATCCCGTTGCCCAGTCCGCGCTCGGTGATTTGCTCACCCAGCCACATCAGGAACATCGAGCCAGCCGTGAGGCTAATCATCGCGGTAAGGCGGAAACCGAAGCCAGGTGAAATCACCAGACCGGCCGACGACTCCAAAGCGACTGCAATGCTGAAAGATTGGAAGAGTGCCAGAGCCAGCGTACCGTAACGCGTGTACTGAGTAATCTTGCGGCGACCGGCTTCACCTTCCTTCTTCAGTTGCTCGAAGGTCGGCACAACGTAGGTCATCAATTGCATGATGATCGACGCAGAAATGTAAGGCATGATGCCCAACGCGAACACGGTAAAGCGCGAAAGGGCGCCGCCCGAGAACATGTTGAACAGGCTCAGAATACCGCCTTGCTGGCCCTGGAACAGCTGCGCCAGTTGGTCCGGATTGATACCCGGCACCGGGATGTGCGCCCCGATGCGATAGACCACGAGCGCAAGCAGCAAAAAGACAAGCCGGCGACGCAAGTCACCGAATTTGCCCGTTTTTGCGAGCGTTGCCGCGTTGGTTGCCACGAAGAGCTTCTTTCAGTCCGTGTATTTAGGCGACGCTGCCGCCAGCGGCTTCGATCGCGGCCTTGGCGCCGGCAGTCGCGCCGATTCCTGTCAGCTTGACGGCCTTGGTGATCTCACCAGATTTGATGACCTTGACCACCTTTGCGATCTGGCCCACCAGACCGGCTTGCTTGAGCGCCAGCACGTCGACTTCGGCCAGGCCGAGTTTTTCGAGCGAGGTCAGCGTCACTTCGGCGTTGTACTTCAGCAAATGCGACTTGAAGCCACGCTTCGGCAGCCGACGCTGCAGAGGCATCTGACCACCTTCGAAGCCGACCTTGTGGAAACCGCCTGCGCGCGACTTCTGACCCTTGTGACCGCGACCTGCAGTCTTGCCGAGGCCGGAGCCGATACCACGGCCGACGCGGCGCTTGGCGTGCTTGGCGCCGGCTGCCGGCTTGATGCCATTGAGTTCCATATTCGTCTCTCTCAGCGACTCTTTTAGAGCACTTTGACCAGATAACTGATCTTGTTGATCATGCCGCGCACCGCGGGCGTGTCCTGCAGCTCGCTCACGCTATTCAGCTTGCGCAGACCCAGGCCGCGCACGGTGGCGCGATGCGATTCCTTGGTGCCGATCGGGCTCTTGACCAATTGCACCTTCAATGTTTGTTGTTGCGTCGTCATCTCGGTACTCCCGGTTTAGGCGAAGAGTTCTTCGACGGTGAGGCCACGCTTGGCAGCCACTTCAGACGCCGTGGTCGAGTTCTTCAACCCGTCCAGCGTGGCGCGGACCATGTTGTAAGGATTCGACGAACCATGGCTCTTCGCCACGATGTCGGTGATGCCCATTACTTCGAAGACCGCGCGCATCGGACCGCCGGCAATGATGCCGGTACCCTTCGGTGCCGGAATCATGACCACCGAGGCGGCGCCGTGATGGCCCGTGACGCGGTGATGGAGCGTACCGTTCTTGATCGAAATCTTCGCCAGATTGCGACGAGCCTCTTCCATCGCCTTTTGCACAGCAGCAGGCACTTCCTTCGACTTGCCCTTGCCCATGCCGACGCGGCCGTCGCCGTCACCCACTACGGTGAGCGCTGCGAAACCGAGAATACGACCACCCTTCACCACTTTGGTGACGCGGTTGATCGCGATCATCTTCTCGCGCAAACCGTCTTCGGGGCCTTCGTTCTGCGTTCTTGCCTGAATCTTTGCCATTTTGAATCTCGTGTCCGGTTAGAACTGCAGGCCAGCTTCGCGAGCGGCATCGGCCAGCGCCTTGACGCGGCCGTGATAGGCGAAACCTGCGCGATCGAAAGCGACCTTCTCGACGCCGGCAGCCTTCGCCTTTTCAGCGATGCGCTTGCCGATGGCGGTTGCCGCAGCGGCGTTGCCACCCTTGCCGGAACCGCCCAGCGAGGCGCGCACCTCGGCTTCGGCCGTCGATGCGGAAGCAATCACCTTGGTGCCGTCGTCGGAAATGACGGTGGCATAGATGTGCAGATTGGTGCGGTTCACTGTCAGGCGCGCCACGCCTTGCGTCGCAATGCGAATACGGGTCTGGCGCGAGCGGCGAAGACGCTGTGCTTTTTTGGTCAACATCATTTTGCTGCCCCTTACTTCTTCTTGGTCTCTTTGATCACGATCTTCTCGTCCGCGTAGCGGATGCCCTTGCCCTTGTAAGGCTCTGGCGGACGAATAGCGCGGATCTCGGCGGCCACTTGGCCGACGCGTTGGCGGTCGGCGCCCTTGATGATCACTTCGGTCGGGGTTGGCGTCGCGACCGTAATGCCTTGCGGCATGTCCTTGTTCACCGGATGCGAGTAACCAACCTGCAAATTCAGCTTGGCACCCTGCGCTTGAGCCTTGTAGCCGACGCCGACCAGACTGAGCTTCTTTTCGAAACCCTTGGTCACGCCGAGCACCATGTTGTTTACCAACTGACGAACCGTGCCGCTCATCGCATTGGCTTCACGCGAATCATTGGCGGGCTCAAAGCTGAGCTTGCCATCTTTGTTGACGATATTCACCAGCGCATTGCGCGCCAGGTTGAGCGTGCCGCCCGAACCCTTGACGCTGATCTGGTCGTCCTTGATCGATACATCCACGCCTGCGGGGATGGCGACCGGCATTTTTCCTACTCGGGACATTTCAGTTTCTCCTCGATGTCTCGGTTAGGCAACGTAGCACAGCACTTCGCCGCCGACACCGGCAGCGCGCGCCTTGCGGTCGGTCATCACGCCCTTCGGGGTCGTGACGATCGCAACGCCGAGGCCGTTCTGGACTTGCGGAATAGCGGCACTGGCCTTGTAGACGCGCAGGCCGGGACGACTCACGCGCTCAATGCGCTCGATAACCGGGCGACCAGCGTAGTATTTCAGTGCGATTTCGAGTTCGCTTTTGCCGGCTTCTGTCTTGACCTTGAAGCCGTCGATGTAGCCCTCGTCCTTAAGGACCTGTGCGATCGCAACCTTCACCTTGGAAGACGGGACCGACACGGTGGGCTTCGCCACCATCTGCGCGTTACGGATACGCGTCAGCAGGTCGGCAATGGGATCACTCATGCTCATGTTGTTTGCTCCTGCCTGGCTTACCAGCTGGCCTTGGTGACACCAGGGATGTCGCCATTGAAAGCCAGTTCGCGGATCTTGGCGCGGGCCAGACCAAATTGGCGGAAGGTGCCGCGCGGACGACCGGTGATTTCGCAACGGTTGCGCTGACGGGTCGGGTTGGCGTTACGCGGAAGCTTCTGCAGACCCAGACGGGCGGCTGCGCGCTCTTCGTCGCTCTTCTTCGCGTCGTTGGCGATCGCCTTCAGTTCCGCGTGCTTGGCGGCGTACTTTGCGACCAGTTTTTCTCGCTTGAGCTCGCGCTCGATCAAAGCTACTTTAGCCACAAACTACCTCAGTTCTTGAACGGGAAACGGAAGCCAGCGAGAAGCGCCTTGGCTTCTTCGTCGGT
Organism: Variovorax sp. 05L425; assembly: GCF_056397705.1. Taxonomy (NCBI): domain Bacteria; kingdom Pseudomonadati; phylum Pseudomonadota; class Betaproteobacteria; order Burkholderiales; family Comamonadaceae; genus Variovorax; species Variovorax sp. 05L425. Next base: position 94,737 of record NZ_JBFTNY010000005.1, read on the forward strand.
CTTTGCCGTCGTCGTGATGCTGATATTGAGGCCGCGCAGCGCATCGACCTTGTCGTACTCGATCTCAGGAAAGATGATCTGTTCCTTGACGCCGATGTTGTAGTTTCCACGGCCATCGAAAGCACGACCCGAGATACCGCGGAAATCGCGAACGCGCGGCAGCGCAACGGTCACGAAACGATCGAGAAATTCATACATTTGCACGCCGCGCAGCGTGACCATGCAGCCAATCGGCTGGTTCTCGCGAATCTTGAATCCTGCAATCGCCTTCTTCGACTTGGTCACTACAGGCTTCTGTCCAGCAATTTTGGTCAGATCAGCAACGGCGTTGTCGAGCACCTTCTTGTCGGCAACCGCTTCACCCACACCCATGTTGAGGGTGATTTTGGTCAAGCGCGGAACCTGCATCGGCGAGGTGTAGCCGAACTTTTCGGTCAGGTCTTTCGCGACTTTTTCGCGATAGTGTTGTTGGAGACGAGCCATGTGAGTACCCCTTAGGCGGCCTTGATTTCTTCGCCGCTGGACTTGAAGACGCGCACGCGCTTGCCGTCCGTGACCTTGATGCCCACGCGATCGGCCTTGCCGGTCGCAGCATTGAAGATCGCCACGTTGGATTGGTGAATCGGCATGGCCTTCTCGACGATGCCACCTGTCGTACCCTTCAGGGGGTTCGGCTTGGTGTGCTTCTTGACGAGGTTGATGCCGTCGACGATGACAAACGAGTCATCCTTGCGCAGCGACACAGTGCCACGCTTGCCTTTGTCGCGCCCGGCCAACACGATGACCTGGTCGCCTTTGCGAATCTTGTTCATGGCACTGTCCTTACAGAACTTCAGGTGCCAACGACACGATCTTCATGAACTTTTCAGTACGCAGTTCGCGCGTGACCGGTCCAAAGATACGGGTGCCGATGGGCTCCAACTTGGCATTGAGCAGCACAGCCGCATTGCCATCAAACTTAACGAGCGAGCCGTCACTGCGACGGATGCCCTTGGCGGTGCGAACCACCACTGCGCTGTAGATCTCGCCCTTCTTGACGCGACCCCGCGGAGCGGCTTCCTTAATGCTGACCTTGATGACATCGCCCACGCTGGCGTAACGCCGCTTGGAGCCACCGAGCACCTTGATACACAGGACGGATTTCGCGCCCGTGTTGTCGGCCACATCGAGCCGGGATTCAGTTTGGATCATTTCGTGATATTCCCAACTTGTACCGCTTCACCGGCCCGGACAACTCCGAAACGACTCAACGATCAGTCTTGGGCCCGTCGTCCACGCACCAAAACCACTTCGGTGCGCTTCCGCTGGGCAGAAGCTTCGCCTTTCTGAAGCGAAGCCTGCGATTGTTGCACAGCATTTGTCGACCGTCAACACCTTGCGTTGCGATGGGGCCCTACCCCGTAGACTTCCGGCCGTGCGCGTCCAACATTCGATCTCGTTCACCCGGCGCCAATGGCTGCTCTCCGCGGCGGCAATTGCGGGCGGAGCCCTCGGTTGCAAAAGCGGAATCTGCGCAACTACCGGCCCGGAGCGTCTGCGTCTCGTAGCCGAAGCGCGTTGGCCACATCGCCTCGCCTTTCAGGGAACAGCCGTCGGCGGCCTTTCAGGCATCGACTACGACACCGAAAGACGTGAGTACTTGCTTCTGAGCGACGATCGATCAGATTTGAATCCCGTTCGGTTTTACGGCATGCATTGGACGCCTGGGAAGGACGATGGCGCCCCCCAATTGACCGCCGTGGTGGTATTAAAACAGTCAAACAACACACCGTGGCCGGCCAGGCGCCATGCGCCTGAAGCCGTGCCGGTCCCCGATCCGGAATCCATCAGATGGCGTCCAGGCACCGGGACGTTGCTCTGGACCAGCGAGGGCGATGAGCGGCGCGGTTTCGGTCCCGCGCTCTACGAGTCGAATCCGGACGGCGCGCTGGTCCGCGAGATTCCGCTTCCGGTCATGTTTCAGCCGTCCGCTGACGGCCGACACGGCGCCCGCGACAACCTCGGCCTTGAGGGACTCGCGCTGACGCCCGACAATCGGCACGCCTGGGTGGCCATGGAAAACGCGCTGATTCAGGACGGCCCGATTCCTACGCTCGCCGGGGTGGGCGGTCCTTGCCGATTCACGCGGATCAAGATTTCGACAGGAGTGGTCGATCGCCAGATCGCCTACGTGCCAGACGCCATTCCGACACGGCCACTCATACCCTGGACGCATGCCGACAACGGCGTCAGCGAAGTGCTGATGATCGACGTCAACCGCATGCTGGTGCTCGAACGCGCCTATGCCACCGGGGTCGGCAACTCGGTCCGTCTCTATGAAATAGATACCCGGGACGCCACCGATATCTTGGCCGTCGAAGCCCTCACGCCGGACAATCATCGGTCTGCGCCAAAGAAACTGGTCGCCGATTTAGCTTCGCTCGGGCTGTCGCGCGTGGACAACACCGAAGGCCTCTGCTGGGGTCCCAATTTGCCGAACGGCAACCGACTGCTGGTCGCGGTGAGCGACGACAATTTCAATCCGCTGCAGATCACCCAGTTCGCAGCATTCGAATTCACCGGATAAGTCATGAATATCGCCGTCACCTTCCTGCCCCGCCGGGAACCGACCCCCCTGCCGCCCATCGGCTTCATCGGCGGAGGAAACATGGCCAGCGCCATCATCGGGGGGCTCGTGAAACAGGACGTTCCTGCGAACGCCTTCGAAGTCGTCGAACCCTTTGACGAAGCGCGCGCAAGGCTGGCTCACGATTTCGGCATCAACGCCCAGGCGGAAGCCAGTACAGCGCTGGCGCGCTGCGAAGTCGTCGTGTGGGCGGTCAAACCGCAGACTTTCGCGACGGCCGCGCAGGCCGTACGCGGACTGGCAGCGAACGCCCTGCACCTCAGCGTCGCGGCCGGGATTCCGTCAGACAGCATCGCGCGCTGGCTCGCCACGGAGCGGGTGGTCCGCGCAATGCCCAATACCCCCGCCCTCATCGGCCAAGGAATGACCGGCCTGTTCGCGCGCGACGCCGTCGACAGCGAAGGTCGCAAGCTCGTCGAACAGGTCCTGGCCCCCACAGGCGACCTGATGTGGGTCGACGCCGAGGCCGCACTCGACGCAGTGACGGCGGTTTCCGGCTCCGGTCCGGCGTACGTGTTCTATTTCATCGAGGCCATGACGGAGGCCGGCGTCGAACTCGGACTGACGGCCGAACAGGCGCATCGACTCGCCGTGGGAACTTTCTCCGGCGCCTCGGCCCTGGCGAGCAATGCGACCGAACCGCCTTCAGTCCTGCGTGAACGCGTGACATCCAGGGGCGGCACAACCTACGCCGCGATCACCGCCTTGGAGAACGCTGAAGTCAAGGCGAAATTCAAGGACGCAATCCGCGCGGCGCACAAGCGCGCTGCTGAACTTGGCGAGGAGTTCGGAAAAGGCTGATCCCCAACCCGAGGCTCAGGCTTCGGCGGTCGACGGCCGCCTCAACGCAGCAAGTAGCCTGCCGCGACGCCCGCAAATACGGTGAAGCCCAGCCAATGATTGAGTCGGAAGGCCTTGAAACACCCGTCGCGGGTGCGATCGTGAATCAGGCGCCAGTGCCATAGCGCCTGTGCACCGGCGATGGCTATCGCCACATGAAAGACTGCGCCCAGCGATCTACCGGCACCGGCGGCGGCCCATACAGCCAGAAAGATCGCATAGCTCACCATGACCATCGCGACATCGAAGCGCCCGAATGTGATAGCCGAGGTCTTCATGCCGATCTTCAGATCGTCGTCGCGATCCACCATTGCGTATTCGGTGTCGTACGCCAGCACCCAGAACAAGTTGCCGGCGAGCAGCCACCAGGCGAGTTCAGGCACGCTGCCGCGCACGGCCGCAAACGCCATCGGAATGCCGAAGCTGAACGCGATGCCCAGGACAGCCTGCGGAATCGACACAAACCGCTTGGCAAACGGATAGATCAGCGTCACGGCAAGCGCAGCGAAGGACAACAGAACCGCGAAACGATTGGTCGTCAGGACCAGCGCAAAGGCGGCGAGCGCCAGGACCGCGCCGACCGTAAGCGCCTCTCCGACAGAGATCGCACCGCTGGTGACTGGCCGCTGCGCCGTCCGCTTGACGTGACGATCGAAATCGCGGTCGGCCACATCGTTCACGCAGCAGCCCGCGCTGCGCATGAGGATGGTGCCTGCGACAAACACTGCGAGCAGATGCCACCCCGGCCATCCTTCGGCGGCGAACCACAATCCACCCAATGTCGGCCAAAGAAGCAGCAGCCACCCCGCTGGACGATTCCATCGGATCAGGTCGAGGTACAGCGCAAAGCGCCCGCGATGCGGCGCGGGCGCGGGTTGGAATGGCCCAGCGGCGGGCATCATGGGTGCGTCAGTCTTCAAGCAGGGAACGCAGCATCCAGGCCGTCTGGTCGTGCACAGTGCAACGCGCGGTCAGCATGTCCGCGGTCGGATCGTCGCCCGCTTCCTCGGCAACCGGAATGAATTCGCGCGCGATGCGCGAGACGGTTTCATGGCCCTTGACCAGGATGCGCACCATCTCCATGGCCTTGGGTGGGCTCTGCGGAACGTCAGGCACGGTCGCGATCTTGCTGAATTCGGCGTACGAGCCGGGCGCGTAGTGACCTAGCGCACGAATACGTTCGGCGATGACATCCGTCGAAGCCCACAGCTCGGTGTACTGGGTCATGAACATCGCGTGGAGCGAGTTGAAGTGCGGCCCTGTCACGTTCCAGTGGAAATTGTGTGTAGTGAGGTAGAGCGTGTAGGTATCCGCCAGCACGCGGCTCAACCCCTCGGCGATGGCGGCGCGATCCTGGCGCTCGATGCCGATGTTGATGATCGGTGCATTGCGGCTGCCCGACGCCTCCGCGACGACAACGCCGCCCTTCTTGGGCACCTTTCCGGCAGACGGAGCGGCGGTGGCAGGAGACTTGGGTTTCTTCACGACTTTTGCCATGGCGGTGAGCTCTTTCTTCAAGTGAATTGACGTCTGGAAAGCCGCACTCTATCGCAGCCTTTGCGTCCGGCGCAGGTCCCGTTCGTAGGCCAATGGCGCGTTTTTCAGGAGAGGCGCTTGACGCCCGGCAACTCGCAGGCATAGATCGCGTTTCGAAGCGCCGCAATGGCCTCGTAGCGCGTGAAGCTGCGCCGCCAGGCCAGAACCACGCGGCGCGTCGGCGGGTCTCCACCCTGCGTGTCGAGGACCGGGAGGTACCGCACGATCTGTTCCGGCTCCTTGCGCCCCTTGGACCGGGGCTTGAGGGCATCGGCCGGCACCGACAGGCGCGGCACCAGCGTGACGCCCATGCCGGAGGCCACCATGTGCTTGATGGTCTCGAGCGACGAGCCTTCGAAGCTCTTCCGGATGCCCTCGGCGTTGCTTGAAAAGCGAGCGAACTCCGGGCAAACCTCCAGCACGTGGTCGCGAAAACAGTGGCCGGTGCCGAGCAGGAGCATGGTCTCCTTCTTGAGTTCGTCGGAAGTCACGGACTCTCTGTTCGCCAGCGGATGATGGGCCGGCAATGCGGCCATGAAGGGCTCGTCGTAGAGCTGTGCCATGGCCAGGCCCGTATCCGGGAAGGGCTCGGCCATGATGGCGCAGTCGATCTCGCCTGAGCGCAGCATTTCGAGCAACTTGGCCGTGAAGTTCTCCTGCAGCACCAGCGGCATCTGCGGCGTGCGCGCGATGTTCTGGCGCACGAGGTCAGGCAGGAGGTACGGGCCGATGGTGTAGATCACACCGAGGTTCAACGGGCCGGACAGCGGGTCCTTTCCGCGCTTGGCGATTTCCTTGATGCTGGCCGCCTGGTCCAGCACGCTCTGGGCCTGCTGGACGATCTGTTCGCCGAGCGGCGTGACCGTGACTTCGCCAGCGCTGCGCTCGAACAACTTGACTTCGAGTTCGTCCTCCAGCTTCTTGATCGCCACGGACAGAGTCGGTTGCGACACGTAGCAGGCTTCTGCGGCCTTGCCGAAATGCCGCTCTCGCGCGACCGCGACGATGTATTTGAGTTCGGTCAGAGTCATAGAGAAATTATTGCTCGCCCCCAGGTTGGCTCACTTCGTGTAGCCGCCCACCCCCTACCGGGGGCAACACCGGTGGCCCGGCCAAGCCGGTTCCACGGTGTTTCCGGAACGGGCTGGCTTCGCTGGCCTGGTGATCATGCTTTCAGGTATTCGGCTTTGCTTCCTAGCCAGCGGTCTACGTGTTTTTGGGCCAGGTCGGGATGACGGTCCAGCATTTTGGGGGCCAGTTCGCGGGCCCAGTCTAGAAGGAGTGCATCGGTGGTGAGATCGGCGAAGCGGAGCAGCGGGGCGCCGGATTGGCGGGCGCCCAGGAATTCGCCGGGGCCGCGGATGTCCAGGTCGCGTCTTGCGATTTCGAAGCCGTCGCTGGTCTCGGCCATGGCCTTGAGACGGGCTCGGGCTGCTTCTCCGACTCGGCCGCCTTCATTGGGGGCGTAGAGGAGCACGCAGGCGGATGCGGCCGCGCCTCGACCGACGCGGCCTCGCAGTTGATGCAACTGGGACAGGCCGAAGCGCTCGGCGTGTTCGATCACCATCAGCGACGCATTGGGCACGTCGACGCCGACTTCGATCACTGTTGTGCTGACGAGCACCTGCAGGCGGCTGGCCGTGAAGCTCTCCATGACCACCTGCTTCTCGGCGGTGGGCATGCGCGAGTGCAAAAGGCCGACGCTGACTTCGGCGCCGAGCGCTTCGGCCAATTCGTCGCGGGTTTCGGTGGCGTTGCGCAGGTCCACGGCCTCGCTTTCCTCGATCAAGGGGCAGACCCAGTAGACCTGACGACCCTGCTCGAGCTGGGCACGAATTCGGTCGATGACTTCGTCCCGCCGGTGATCCGCGACCAGCTTCGTGACGATCGGTGTACGGCCGGGCGGCAGTTCGTCGAGCGTGGACACGTCGAGGTCGGCGTAGTAGCTCATCGCGAGTGTTCTGGGAATCGGCGTGGCGCTCATCATCAGCAGATGCGGCTCGAAATCGCCGCTCGCCTTGCCGCGAAGGGCCAGCCGCTGGGCCACGCCGAAACGATGCTGCTCGTCGATGACTGCGAGCGCCAGGTTCTTGAAGCGCACCTTTTCGGAGATGACCGCGTGGGTGCCAACGACAAGGGCCGCCTCGCCACTCTCGACCGCAGCCATCATCGTGTCGCGCTCCTTTTTCTTCTGGCTGCCGGTGAGCCAGGCGACGCGCAGGCCGTGCTCGGCCAACAACGGATCGAGCCAGCCCACCAGCTTGCCGAAATGCTGGGCCGCGAGGATTTCGGTTGGCGCCATCAGCGCGCATTGGTAGCCCGCGTCGATGCAGCGTGCGGCAGCGAGCGCGGCCACGACGGTCTTGCCTGATCCGACATCGCCCTGGAGCAGCCTGTGCATCGGAATTTCTCGCGCGAGATCGCGCGTGATCTCGCCGCCGACACGCTGCTGTGCCCCCGTCAGCGCAAATGGCAGCGCAGCCAACAGATCGCGATGGAGTGCACCCCCGGATGCGTCGACTTCAAGGACCGGCGCGCGCTGGGCTGCGCGCGCACGTCGTGCCTGCAGTTGCGAAAGTTGCTGCGCCAGGAGTTCGTCCGCCTTGAGCCGTTGCCAGGCTGGATGGCTGTGATCCTCCAACGTGGCGATCGCGACATCGGGCGCTGGGTAGTGGAGAAAGGTGAGTGCGCGACGGAGGTCCCAAGCGCCTTGCGGGGCAGCGCCTGCCGGGAGCGTCTCGTCGAGCACAGCCCGTGCGAGGCCCGAGCGGACCTCGCGCCGCAAGACCGGCTGGGCCAGCCCTGCGATCGTCGAATAGACCGGCGTCAATGCTTCCGGCAACGCAGTGCCGGCAGCCTTGACGGCGGGGTGCATCATCTGGCGCCCCACGAATCCACCGCGCACTTCGCCCCGCACGCGCACCTTCGAGCCGACTGCAAGCTGCTTCTGCTGCGACGGATAGAAATTGAAGAAGCGTAATTGGCAGGTGTCGCTGCCGTCGTCGACGGTCACGATCAATTGGCGGCGCGGGCGAAAGACGACCTCGCTCTCGGTCACCACGGCCTCGATCTGCGCCATGTCGCCGTCGCGCGTGTCCGCCAGTCGAACGACGCGCGTTTCGTCCTCGTAGCGCATCGGCAAATAGAGTGCGAAATCGATGTCGCGCTGCAGGCCAAGCTTGCGAAGCGCGCGCTGGATGGCGCTCAGTCCCGTGCCGGGCGAGGGCGGCGGCGCTGCTGAAGGCTTTTCCGGGGACGAAGGCTTGGCGGCGACAGGCATGGGACAATTCTGCCCGCCTCTTCGCATTCATTCCGAATCCGTTCCCCCGCCTCCTTGGCACGGGCCTGTCCGGCCCTCAAGCACCATGCGCGACTTCACGCTTTCCCATTTCGATTTCGACCTGCCGCCCGAACTGGTGGCCCAGCATCCCGCCGCAGAACGCAGCGCTTCCCGACTTCTCGACGGCTCCGGCGACGCACCGGTCGACCGGATCTTCAGGGACCTTCCGTCGCTGCTCAGGCCTGGCGACCTGCTTGTCTTCAATGACACGCGCGTCGTCAAGGCGCGGCTCTTCGGCGAAAAGCCAACCGGCGGCAAACTCGAACTCCTCGTGGAGCGCGTGCTGCAAGGCGACGAAGTCGTCGCGCACATGAAAGTCAGCAAGAAGCCGCAGGTGGGCACCACGCTCACCATGGTCGGCGGCTTCAGTGCCAAGCTGCTCGGTCGCTGGCCGGAGGAAGACGGCGCCCTCTTCCGCTTCCGCTTCGAAAGCCCGTCGGGCGAAGACCCCTACGCATTGATGGCCCGCTGCGGCCACGTGCCGCTGCCGCCCTACATCACGCACACCGACTCTGCTGACGACGAAAGCCGCTACCAGACAGTGTTCGCCCGCGTGCCCGGCGCCGTGGCCGCGCCGACGGCAGCGCTGCATTTCGACCCGGCCCTGCTCGCCGAATTGGAAGCCCGCGGCGTGCAACGCGCCAACGTCACGCTTCACGTCGGCGCCGGTACCTTCCAGCCCGTCAAGACGGAGAACATCGCCGAGCACACGATGCACGCCGAGCGTTATGAAGTGCCCGCCGCCACCCAAAGTGCAATCGCCGAGGCCAAGGGCCGCGGCGGTCGCATCGTCGCCGTCGGCACCACCACCGTCCGCACGCTCGAATCGTGGGCCAAGAGCGGCGAGGCCGCCGGCGACACGCGCATCTTCATCACCCCCGGCTTTGCCTTCGAGCATGTCGATCTGCTCGTTACCAACTTCCACCTGCCCAAGAGCACGCTCATGATGCTGGTCAGCGCCTTCGCGGGCTACGAACACGTCATGGCGCTGTATGCCCACGCCATCCGCGAGCGCTACCGCTTCTTCAGTTACGGCGATGCGATGCTCCTCGCCAGAAAGCACTGATCCATGCTGAACTTCGAACTCCTCGCCACCGACCCGTCAAGCCACGCGCGGCGCGGCACGCTCACGCTGAACCACGGTGCCGTGCAGACACCCATCTTCATGCCCGTGGGCACCTACGGCACCGTCAAGGGCGTGATGCCGCGCAGTCTCGAAGAGATGGGCGCGCAGATCATCCTCGGCAACACCTTTCATCTCTGGATGCGCCCTGGCCTCGACGTGATGGCCAGCTTCGGCGGCCTTCATCAGTTCGAGAAGTGGAACAAGCCCATCCTCACTGACTCCGGCGGCTTCCAGGTGTGGTCGCTGGGCGCCATGCGCAAGATCAGCGAGGAAGGCGTGAAGTTCGCCTCGCCGGTCAACGGCGACAAGCTGTTTCTCACACCCGAAGTCTCGATGCAGATCCAGACCATCCTCAACAGCGACATCGTCATGCAGTTCGACGAATGCACGCCCTATGAGACACAAGGCCACATGACGACGGAAGCCGAGGCGCGCAAGTCCATGGAGCTCAGCCTGCGCTGGGCCCATCGCTGCCAGACCGAATTCGCGCGACTCGAAAACCCGAATGCGCTCTTCGGCATCGTCCAGGGCGGCATGTTCGAGAACCTGCGCGAAGAATCGCTCGCGAAGTTGGTGGACATGAATTTCCCGGGCTATGCGATCGGTGGCGTGAGCGTGGGCGAGCCCAAGGACGAAATGCTGCGCATCATGGCGCACACGCCGCACAAATTGCCGGCCGACAAGCCGCGCTACCTGATGGGCGTCGGCACGCCGGAGGATCTGGTCGAAGGCGTGGCACAGGGTGTCGACATGTTCGACTGCGTGATGCCGACGCGCAACGCCCGCAATGGCACGCTGTTCTCGCGCTACGGCGACCTCAAGATGCGCAATGCGCGCCACAAGAGCGATCCGCACCCGATCGACGCAAGCTGCACGTGTCATGCGTGCGCCGGCACGTCGGGCGTGCCGTGGAACGAGGGCGGCCGCGACGGCTTCAGCCGCGCCTACCTGCATCACCTCGACCGGTGCGGAGAGATGCTCGGGCCGATGCTCACGACCATCCACAACCTGCACTACTACCTGAGCCTGATGCGCGAGATTCGCGAGGCGCTGGACGCGGGCCGCTTCACCGAGTTCCGCGCGCAATTCAAGGCCGACCGCGCACGCGGCATCTAGGCGGATCGAAGGGCCCAGTTCCCCGACAAGGTCTCGCCCGGCGCGAGGACCGCGCCGCCGAGTTCGCTCGATCCGTAACGGCCCGACAGGTTGATCGCATCGGTGCACTGGCTCACCGGCTCGGCGCAGAAGTGATCTGCTCCGCGCGGGCAGTACAGCACGAAGAAATCGAACGTTGAATCGGCCGACATCTCCAGTGCACGTGCTTCATTCGGCCAATCGATGCGAGCCGTGCGCGACCAGCCGGTGAAGTTGTTGTCTAGGTCCAGCGTCGACAGCAGCACGCCTTCGCGCAGCCGATCCACCTCCGGCGTCGGCTCGAGCGCCACCGGCATCACCTCCGCATCGCCGCGCCACATGGCTGCGGTCGTTGTCTGCAAACGCGTGCCAGCGCGATGGGGGTAGTAGGGGTGATGGCCGATCCCGGCCGGCATGGGGGCCGTGTCGCGGTTGGTCAGCGTGACAGTGCAGCGCAGCCCGGAGGGATCGAGCTCGAACGATTGCGAAGCCTCGAAGCGCCAAGGCCACTGCGTGTCAGCTTCGACGGCGAGCTCGAGTCTGGCTTGGGTCGGCGAAGACTGAGCGACCTTCCAGGGCCGCATCCATCCGATGCCGTGCAGTGTGTGCTTGCCCGAAGGTCCGGCGGGGTGCCCCGTTGCGATCGCGATGTCGCGGCCTCCGAAGTGCGCGCGACCGTCCCTGATGCGGTTGCACCAGGGCAGGAGCGGAAAGCTCGCCATCGCGAAAGGATCTCGTCGCGCCAAGGCGTCGTCGGTCGCCGGTCGAAGCCAATGGAAGCGCGCGTCGGCCTGTTCGTCATAGAGCGCCCCGATGGCACCACCCAGTTCCGGCACCAGCACCAGCCGTACGGAGCCCGCGGAAAGCTGCACCAAGCTCGTCTTGTTCTCTTTCATGCGATTCGCACCATGGATCGTCGTGACCGCGGCATTCTCGTTCACACGGGTGGCAAAGCTGAACCGCCGAGGGTCAAAATGCCTTCATGACCGAATCGACCTCCCCTTCCCCGTCGGCGCGCTATCCATCGCTGGTCGGCCGCACGGTCTTCATCTCCGGCGGCGCGAGCGGCATCGGGGAAGCGCTGGTGCGCGCCTTCCACGGGCAAGGCGCTCGCGTCGCCTTCTGCGATCTCGACGTGGCGGCAGGCCGAGCACTGGCGAGCCAGCTGGGCACGGAAAACGAAGCGCTCTTTCTCGAATGCGACGTGACGGATGTGACCGCACTGCATGCCACGATCGCCGCGGCGCGGGCGCGCTTCGGGCCGATCAAGGTGCTCGTCAACAACGCCGCCAACGACCGCCGCCACGAGATGGCCGACGTCACCAGCGACGACTTCGATCGGCTGGTCGCCGTCAACTTCAAGCACCAGTTCTTTGCCGCGCAGGCGGTGGCAGACGACATGCGCGCGCTTGGCGGCGGCTCGATCATCAACTTCGGATCGATCAGCTGGATGATCAAGGGCCGCGGCTATCCGGTCTACCAGGCCTGCAAATCCGCGGCGCGCGGACTGACCCGATCGCTGGCGCGCGACCTCGGCAAGCAGAACATCCGCGTCAACTCGATCGTTCCGGGCTGGGTGATGACCGAGCGGCAATTGCGCCTTTGGGTCAAGCCCGAATCCGGTGCCGAGATCGACGCCGCGCAGTGCCTCCCCGGTCGCTTGATGGCCGAGGACATCGCCAGCATGGCGCTCTTCCTCGCGGCGGACGATTCGAAGATGTGTACTGCGCAGGATTACGTCGTCGACGCCGGCTGGACCTGAGGGCGCAGATCGCGCAGCGCGTCGGCCGCCATCGCGCCGGCGCCACAGGCGTGGCAGAACCTCGAGAAGGCGCTCTTGCGCGCCTTGCATACGTGGCAGTGATCGAACAGCCCGATGCCGCAGTGCGGGCAGAAGTCGATCTCGGTGTTCTTCAAGTCCACGGGCCGCTCGCATCCCGGGCACACGCTCTTGGCGAGCCGGGCCAGCGCGGTGTCGTAGCTCAGCTCGTTGCGACGCACTGTGTCGGGCTGCGCCTCGGCGAGCTTCTGGCGCGCCAGGTACCTATTCAACGCCACGATCGCATACCGCCCGACGAGCACCGTCACCACGATGCCCACTGCATAGCGCACATACCCACCGTAGCTCGGCAAGTACGGCACGAGTTCGACGAAGAACGCGAACAGCGCAAAGAAGATGAAGCCCCAGACAAATGGCCACCAGGTGCTCTTGCGCTTCTTCGCGAACAGCCAGCCCGCGATCACGAGCAGCGGCAGGGTGAGTGCCAGGCGATAGCTGAACACGCGCAGCTCGACGCGACGGTTTTCCGCATCCAGCCGGGTGCGCGCCTGGTCCTCCAACTCGGCGAGCCGCTGTTGGGCGCGCTGGCGCGACTGTCGGGCGTCGAGCGCAACCTGCCGTTGCGCACCCACAGCCCGTTCCGCTTCATCCTCCTTGAGCTTCAGCGCATCCAGCGCCTTGGTGCGGGAAATAAGTTCAGTGTCCTGGTCGGGTTGCGCGGTGGCGTGCCGCGTTGCGACCCAGTTCGAGAAGGTCTCGCGCGCTGCGCGACTCGCCTGCCGTGCGGTAAGGAGCTTGAGGTCCGCCTGCTCCCGTTCGCGTGCCGCATCCTGCTCCACGCGCTCGGCTTCGCGGACGGTGTTGCGCAGCGGGTCGGCCGCGGCGTGGTCGATGAAGTCGTCGAGGTCGAGCCTGTGCTCGACGCGCGGCAGATCTCCGACGATCGTGCTGCCCAGTCCGATGAGAAAGCTGGCGAACACCAGCGCCACCACCCAAAGGCCGCGGCGAAACCACTTTTCGGACAGGCGCAGGGACTTGCTCATCGAGTTCCTTCTGGATTGGGGATTCAGGTTCCGGACGTCGCGATTCTGGTCTAAAGCTTCAGCACCACGGGCGCGGCACCGAGTCCGGTGCGGGGCATCCAGGCGAAGACCGAATCCACAGTTACCGTCTCGATGCGATCGGAAAAGCGCTTCTCGTTGGGATGGTCGTCGAAGGCGACGTTGGCCGATCCGACGCGACCGCCGAGGCGCGTGAGCGGCCCAAGCCGGAGCGTCGTCGGCTCGTATCCCTTGAAGTGCAGCCAGGCCTGCGCCTGCTCGCGGCTTGCGATGGCGGCTGGCTCCATGGCGCCAGCGAGCGTCTCGATGGCCCACTGGTTCGACTGCTGGTACTTCAAGCCCCACGCATAGCTCACGACGCTGTAGGGCGCGGTGTGCAAGCGGATGATGCGCGCTGGAGACTCGTTGAGCGCCGCCAGCAGTTGCGCCTGCACGCTCGGCGTCGGCACGATCCAGGCCGCCTCGTAGCGCCACAGATCATCGAGAAAGAACTCGCCCAAACCTTGCCGGTACACGGCGGCGACCGCGGTACCGCACAGGTTGAGCTTGTGGACCACGCGCCAGGTTCCAGCGTTCGTCTTGTAGGCCAAACCGAGGTGCGAATAGCGCAGACCGTACTTGCTCAAGTCCTGTCCGGCCCGCGCCAGGAAAACGACCTTTGCCCCGCTCGCGTCGAGCTGCTGCACCGTTCGTTCGGCGAGTTGCATGCCCTTCATGACCGCCGCCGCAGTGGGCTTCGCCGGCTCGCACGATCGACCGGCATGGGCGTTCAACGGGAACAGGAACGTCCCGGCCAGCGCGACGACAACCGCCGTCAGGATCAGCTGCACCACTGCTTTCAGGATGCGCCGAGTGACCGAAACGCGGGCCTGGTATTCGCGCTCATACGGCCCGAAATTGGTGGGGGTCCGCCTCATGACAACTTCTCGTTGTAAAGCAGCGCGCGGCCGAGCGCGTTGGGCACGAAAGCCAGCACCTCACCCGCCGCCGAGAGCACGACACCGCTGCCGATCACGCTGACGGTGATGGTGCTTCCGATCGCGACCGCGGAGCCATTGGCGGCGCGGCCCAGCACTTTCACGGTGGCTCTCGCACCGTCCGATGCGCGCTCCAGGAGGTAGACGGTGCCGTCGACCGACGCCTCGACCGCAACCACCGTCAGCGTTGCGCCGGCCACCGACAGCGCAGCCGGTACCGCCACTGCGGCACTCGCCGCGGCCCCGGCGACCGAGGCGGTGCCCACGACCGAGGCGACCGGCAACATCGACAAGGCGGCAGACGCTTCGCTCTGCGCATGCGCCGATAAAGGGATGGCCACGTTGGCGAAGGCCGCACCGAGCGCAAAGAGCATCGTGATGAAGTACTGCTTCATGATGGGTCTCCTGGACATGTGGAGGACAGGTTGGCGGCTCATTCGGCCGCCGCAATCTCGGAGCGGGCCTCGCGACGGCCCCGGATGCGCGCATCGGCAAGGTCGGCCTCGTGACGATCGCGCAGCGTCTTGGCGAGCGTGAAGGCGGAACTGATCAGGAACAGCCAGCTCACGCCGAGAAACGCCTTGTAGGTTTCGCTGACCTCCATCCGCAGGAGGCCCCAGCCGGTCAGCCCCATCGCAGTGAAGAAGCCGCCCCAGACGACCAGCTTCCACATCGGCGTTTCGCCGGCGGCCCGCACGCCGCCGCGCTGGTTGTCGCGCAACGACTTGGCCAGCACGAAGGCGGCCGAGAGGCAGAACACGTAACCCATCACCATGAATGCGCGATCGAGCGCTTGCCCGGGCAGCCAGCCCAGGCCGGTCGCACAAAGGAAGACGGCGAGCCCGAACGACACCCAGACCTGGAGCTGCCAGGCACGCGTATCGCGTTGGATGGAAACATTCGAAGAGGTGGTCTGCATGGAAGCCTCGTGGCGAAGTGAAAGTGCGCGGATGATGGTTCGCACCTGAACCTCGCGGAACAAGTTAACGAACCAGTGGCGACTTCCAGCGCTTCCGGTATCGCTACTCGATACTGGCCTGCGGCTTTGACCGGCGCGCGAGCAGATCGTCGCGCGTGTAGATCCGGTCGGTTCGGGCGAGGCGCATCGCAATCACCTCGAGCACGTCCTGCGCGGGTGCCGGTGTGCCGGGATGCAGGAACGCCAGCGGCGTGACCAGGCTGAGCACCACGAGCGTCCAGCTCAACCGCGGGTGCGGCAGTCGGTGCTGCCACAAGAGAAAAGCGCCGCTGACCGCCATGCCGAGCGCGAAGCCGGCCGCCACTTCCGATTTGGAATGCGCGTACAGCGCCAGCCGCGACGCTCCGATGAACACGGCAAACACCAACCCGAACGACGCAGCGGCGACTCTGACACGATGCGCCTGCTGCGAGGCGGCCAGCCAGCATGCGACCGGCCACACGCTGGCCGAGAGCGCCGTGTGCCCGCTGAAGCCGGTGAAGTTGATCTTGGCAATGCCGATGCCCCAGCCCAGGAACGCGATCTTGGACAAAGCGATCACGCAGCACCCGAAGCCGAACAGAAGCGCCCAGCGCCAGGCCGACGGCCGGGTTGTATCACGGACGCCGAGCCATACCGCAATCCACAGTGCCACAGGCAGCAGAAAGCCACTGTCACCGAACCAGGTGACAGTGGCCCAGAACCAATGGGGGAAGGGCAGCGGCATCAGGCGGGCATCATGCGCTCAGGAGTCCGCTCACGCGCCGCTGCAAGACTTCGGGTTGGACATCGGCCTGGCGCATCGCGTCGCCCACGTTGAGCCCCACGCGGCTGAATGCGCCGCGCCGGAACGGCCGAACCATGGCGACGTTTTCCCCGTCCCGCACTTCGACGCGGCTGAAATACGACCCCCAGAGATTGGTCAGCGCCATGGGAATCACGGGCACGTCGATACCTTCGGCATGCGCGGCCTCCAGGATCTTCATCACGCCGCCCTTGAAGGGCTGCAGCTTGCCGTCGCGGGTGATCGCGCCTTCGGGAAAGATGGCGAGCAGATCGCCCTCGCGCAGCACCTGCACCGCCTGTGCGAATGCGTCCTCGTAGGCGACGGGGTCTTCCTTCTGCGGCGCAATGGGAATGGCCTTGGCCAGCCGGAACAGCCAGCCCAGCACGGGTACGCGGAAGATGCGGTGATCCATGATGAAGCGGATCGGACGCGGGCTCGCCGCCATGAGCAGCACCGCATCGATGAAGCTCACATGATTGCAGACCAGCACCGCCGCACCCTGGGCAGGAATGTGTTCATCGCCCTTGACGTCGAAGCGGTAGACGAAGCGCGAAAGCACCCAGGCCACGAAGCGCAGCAGGTACTCGGGCATCAGCATGAAGATGTAGAACGCGACGATCGCGTTGGCGATGCCGGTGAAGAGGAAGATCTGCGGGATCGTGAAGCCCGCCTTCAGCAGTGCGCCCGCGATGATTGAGCTGGCGATCATGAACAGCGCATTGAGGATGTTGTTGGCCGCAATGATCCGCGCCCGGTGCGTGGGCTGGCTGCGCAACTGGATCAGCGCATACATCGGCACGCTGTAGAGCCCCGCGAACAGCGACAGAAGCCCGAGGTCGGCCATCACGCGCCAGTGCGCCCTCTCGCGCAGGAAGCCGCCCAGCCCTAGATCGCCAAGCGCAGGCAGCGCGCGCGACGCGAAGTACAGGTCGATCGCGAACACGCTCATGCCGATCGCGCCCAACGGAACCAGGCCGATCTCCACCTGGCGACGACTCAGCGTCTCGCACAGGAGCGACCCGATGCCGATGCCGACGGAAAAGACCACCAGCAGCAGCGAGGCCACTTGCTCGTCACCGTGCAGCACCTCCTTGGCGAAGCTCGGAAACTGGCTCAGGAAGATGGCGCCGAAGAACCACATCCACGAAATACCCAGCAGCGAACGGAAAACCACGATGTTGCCGTGCGCAAGCTTGAGATTGCGCCAGGTCTCGCTCACAGGATTCCAGTTGATCCGAAGCCCCGGATCGGTGGCAGGCGCGCGCGGAATCGCCTGCGCCACCCCACGCCCGGCCAGCGCAAGCAGCACGCAGGCCAGGGCCACCGAGGTGTGGCCGATATGCGGTACAGCGACCAGGAGGCCGCCGGCGACCTGGCCGAGCAGGATGGCGACGAAGGTGCCCATCTCGACCATGCCGTTGCCGCCCGTGAGCTCGCGCGCGTCCAGCACCTGCGGCAGATAAGCGAACTTGACCGGCCCGAACAAGGTGGAATGCAGTCCCATCAGGAAGACGCAGCCAAGCAGCACCGCGGCGTCCGCCCGCATGAAACCCCATGCCGCGATCAGCATGATCGCGATCTCGAGGTTCTTGACGAAGCGGATCATCTTCGTCTTGTCATATTTGTCCGTGAGCTGCCCGGCCGTGGCCGAGAAGAGCAGGAACGGCAGGATGAACAGCGCCCCGATCGCGAGCCCCGCCATGGCCGGCGGCATCCAGCTGAGCTGCAGCTGGTAGGTCACCATGACCGTGAAGGCGAACTTGAAGAGGTTGTCGTTTGCCGCGCCGGCGAACTGCGTCCAGAAGAACGGCGCAAAGCGCCGCTGGCCCAGAAGCGCGAACTGGTTGGCGTGCGCATGCGTATCAGGCATGGGGGAGGATGATGCGTTGGCAGTTGTGGTCATTCGCAAAGCCTGGCTGGCGGGTTCCTCAAGCCGTCACTGCGGCTGCGCCCGGATTGTGCCGCAGGGTCTGACGACCCATTGCCTGGAGCCCGTGCAACACCGGCAGCGCCGCCAATGCAGCGGTCAAATGCTTGAGACTATGACCCGATATCAGGTCCTGCGTGACGTCATAGATGGCCTGATCCGACACCTCGAACAACTTGGCCATGGCGTAGAAGAAGATCACCCAGCCCAACTTCAGCCCGATGGCGCCGTTCAACGGCTTTGCCAGCGAGAGGATCACGATCAGCGCCATGCCACCGAACTGCACCAGCGCCCAGGGCAGCGCATTCCCGGTCCTGTGGCAGACGGCCGCCGCCAGCAGGCCGCCGACCATCGTGAACCATGCGGCCGGCCATCCGGCGCGTGCGCTGACTCGCTCGCAGACCACCAGGCCGACCAGGCCCGAAAAAGCCACCGCCATGCCTGCACGGTCGGCTGCCAGGCGCATGCCATCGGACTGCAGGTGATAGAAGGCGGACCCGGCAGCGGTCAGGATCAGGCCGGCAAAGAACACCCAGGCGCAATCGAGCGCATTCACGGGAAGGTGAGCGCCCGCTTGGGGCAGCGGTGAGGCGTCGAGCGCGTCTTCGTGCGCGCGATCGAGCCAATGCAGCCAGCGCAGGCCCCAGATGCCGATCGCGACGAAGGGCAGGTTGCTCAACACATCCATCGCATTTGGCAGGCCGTGCCAGGCATGGCGATCGGCGAACGGCGCCCCGGCGAGGCCAGAGGCCGGAAGGACCGGCCCGGCGATTGCGGCCAAAAGGAGCAGCGCGAACAGCGAAACGAGGCAACGTTCACGGTTGGAGAAGGACGACAGTGGCATGACGGACTCCGATGAATAGCTCGATGGGCGCAATCTAGGTTGCCGACCCCCTCCCTGGCATCGAGAATCGATACGGAGCACTTTTTCACCACCCCCGGTATCAGCCGGCAATACCACCACCTCATGAGCACCACTGTCGATCTGGTCGTCGCCCTCAAGAACGAACTCAAGAACGCCCACATGACTTACGCGGATCTCGCCAAGTCGCTGGACATGGCCGAATCCAGCGTGAAGCGGATGCTCGCCAAGGGCGACATGCCGCTGACGCGGGTCGACGCGATCTGCCGGGCGCTCAAGATCGATTTCGCGGAACTCGCCCGCCGCGTGGCGGACGCCCAGCCCTTGCTCAAGGAACTGACGCTCGAGCAAGAAAAAGCTGTCGTCAGGGACAAGAAGTTGTTGCTGCTCGCCATCTGCGTGCTGAGCCAATGGACGCTGGAGCAGATCGTCGCCGCCTACCGCATCACCGAGGCCGAATGCATCGGCTACCTGGCGCAACTCGACCGCATCGGCATCATCGAGTTGCGTCCGCTGAACCGCTACCGCCTGAAGCTCGCCAAGACCTTCCGATGGCGCCCGCACGGCCCGGTGATGGATTTCTTTCGCGAGAACGTCGTGCTCGACTACTACCGCGGCGGCTTCGACGGCCCGGCCGAAGGCCTCCTGTTGGTGCATGGATCGATCAGCAAATCGCTGGCGCCTGCCTTCCTGGACCGCCTGCAGCGCGTTGCACAGGACTTCGCCCAGCAGCACCAGACCGACCAGAAGCTGTCGCCCAAGGAGCGGGAGGGCTACACCCTGCTCCTGGGCATGCGCAACTGGGAGTTCGAATTGTTCACGCGTCTGCGCAGGGCCTGAAACACACAGAAACCGGTTTCCTCTATAAAATTCGCCCCGCAGAAAAGCGGACGCATTCGTCGTCCCACCGTTGGCGCAAACTCCCATGAACGCTCAGGTGAACCGCAACAGCGGTTCGGTGACTGCCTCACATTGATCAATCGCCGACTGGAGAGACGCCACGCGACGTGGTGCACCGACGGAGCAAATCCGCTGCATGGCGCAGCGAATGAAACTCTCAGGTAAAGGAGACAGAGGGAGCGGCAGTCTGAACCCCGGGTCTCGGCGCTTTGCACAGTAAGCACCAACACCCGCCGTTCATGCCATCCCAAAAGGATTCGGACATGCGCGTGGTTGTGCTCGGCGCCGGTTTGCTCGGTGTAACGACGGCCTATTACCTTCAGCAACTCGGTCACGAGGTGATCGTGGTGGACCGCCACGCGACCCCCGCCGCCAAGGCCCGGGGCCGGGCCGAACCCAGCGAATCTGCGATTGCGCTGCAACGCTCCGAAGCGTATTCGGCCTATGCGCGACGAACAGAAGGCGGCTGGTCCCGCCTGCGCGCAAAGGTGCGTCATCGCATCGCCAAGCTGCTCGACCGAGCCATTGGCGAACCGGCGAAACGCGACCCGCTTGAGCACATGGTGCGTCTCGCCGCCTACAGCCGCGAGAGCGCACGTGCGCTGCGTGACGAGGCCGGCATGTCGCAACGGCCGCGCTCGAACGGGCTCATGAACTTCTTCACCGACGCCCAAGCCTTCCATGGGCGCATGGCCCGCGCACCCCACTGGTCCGAACTCGGCTGCGAGGAACGTCTGCTCTCCGCCGAAGAGGCCACGGGCCTGGAGCCTGCATTGCATGCCGTCGGCAGCAAGCTCGCCGGAGCGACTTTCTCGCTCGAGGACCCGGCACGCGATCCCGCCCAGTTCGCGGCAAGCATCGTCTTTCTTTGCCGCGCGGCCGGTGTGCGCTTCATGATGAAGCACACCGTGGTCTCGCTGAAGACGCGTGACGGCCGCATCAGTCATGTCGACCTGCTGGATGCACAAGGACAACCCACCACCGTGCGCGCGCAGTCCTATGTTCTCGCCCTGGGCGCATCGAGCGTTCCGCATGCGGAAGACCTTGGCATCGACATGCCGCTGAATTTCGTTCGCGAGTACATCGCCACGATGCCGGTCAGGGACGCCGCGCACGCACCGCACATCGCGCTGCACGACCGACAGGGCAAGCTTCGAATCGCACGCGTCGAGAACGCCAACGGTGTCTATCTCCGGGTTTCTTCCACCGTGCGCGTGAGCCATGACGAGCAGAGCGAGCCAGACTCGGACCGCTTCGAAGCGATCCTCAGGCGCATCGAGGCGCTGTTTCCCGGCATGACTGACACCGCGCAGGCTTCGTTCGAAACCGCCATGCACGCGGTGAGCCGCAATCGGCTGCCAATGGTCGGCAAGACGCGAGTCCCCAACCTGTTCCTCAATACCGCCCCGGGCACGGCGACATGGACGCACGCCTGCGGCGCGAGCAAATCGATCGCCCGTATCGTCAGTGGCTTGCGGCCCGAACTCGACTTCGCCTTCAGAGGGCTGTAGCCAGCCGGGCGCGGCGCCCCTACAATCGCCGCACTGCAGGAGAGCGGGCCGCTTGGCGGCCCCACCGAAGGCGCAAACTCCCATAAACGCTCAGGTCGGCTCGCACAAACGAGCCTGTACTGCACCAACTGTCAGAGCCGTCTGGAGAGCCATCACACCACGTGATGCACCGAAGGAGCAAACCTGTTGCGGGCGCAACGGGTGAATCTCTCAGGTACCGAGGACAGGGGGAGCGGCAACTTGGACGCACGGTCCGGTTGCTTTTCTTTTTCACAGCATCCGTTTCCGTTCGAGCCAAGCGCTGCAACCTTCGAGGGTTCTTGAAATGCGCGTGATCGTTCTTGGCGCCGGCTTGCTCGGCGTGACTTCGGCTTACTTCCTCCAGCAACTCGGCCATGAAGTGACCGTGATCGACCGGCAGGCCACACCTGCTGCCGAAACCAGCTTCGCCAACGGCGGCCAGATATCGGTGAGCCATGCCGAGCCCTGGGCCAATCCGAGCGCGCCGCTGAAGGTGCTGCAATGGCTCGGCAAGGAGGACGCTCCCCTGCTCTTCCGCCTCCGCGCCGACATGCGGCAGTGGCTCTGGGGACTGCAGTTCCTGCGCGAATGCACGCCGGCGCGCACCCGCCACAACATCGAGCAGATCGTTCGCCTGGGCACCTACAGCCGCGAAACGCTGCAGCAACTGCGCCGCGACACCGGTATCGCCTACGACCAGCGGACCCAGGGCATCCTGCACTTCTATACGACGCAGAAGGAATTCGACGCCGCTCTGGCGCCAGCCGAACAGATGCGCGCATTGGGCTGCGATCGCCGCGTCATCTCGGCAGATGAAGCAGTGAAACTTGAGCCCGCGCTGGCGCACGTCCGCCCGCAACTGGCCGGCGCCACCTACACCGCCGAAGACGAATCGGGCGATGCGAACCACTTCGCGCGCGAACTCGCGGCGCTGGCCAAGGCCGCAGGTGTTCGCTTCCTGATGAGCCACACCGTGACCGCTCTTCGTGAGGCCGGCGGAACGATCGACCATGTGGAAGCGACCGATAGCGAGGGCCGGTTCCAGCGCATCCGGGGCGATGCCTTCGTGCTGGCCATGGGCTCCCTGAGCCCGCTGCTTGCCGCGCCGCTGGGCATCCGCCTGCCGATCTACCCGGCCAAAGGCTATTCGGTCACGATGCCGGTCGTGGACGCGCCCAAGGCCTACCAGGTGTCGTTGACCGATGACGAATTCAAGCTCGTCTTCTCGCGCTACACCTCCGAAACCGGCGATCGGATGCGCATTGCAGGCACGGCGGAGTTCAACGGCTACGACCGCGACCTGAACCGCGTGCGCTGCGAAGCCATCGTGCGACGGGTCGAACAATTGTTTCCGGGTGCCGCCGACGCCACGCAAGCTCAGTTCTGGACCGGGCTGCGCCCAGCGACGCCGAGCAACGTGCCCCTGATCGGCGCGACGAAACTGCCGAACCTGTTCCTCAACACCGGCCACGGCACGCTGGGCTGGACCCATGCCTGCGGCTCGGGCAAGTCGATCGCACGCATCGTCAGCGGTCTCGCGCCCGAGGTGGATTTCAGCTTCACCGGCGCGCGCGCAGAAACGAAGCCTCAGTCGTCGCTGGTGAAGACCGTCAAGACGCCGGTGTAGCCATACAGGTGGTGCCGCGCAATCTCGCCGGCGGCGAAGAAGCCGACCAGCGGCACATCGCCCAGCGCGTGTCGCACGATCTGCAACTCGGCGCCCGGCGCGCCGAAGTGCGGGCCGCCGCGGCCTGAGCAACTCACGTAGACGGCACCGGCGATGCGGCGGGCCGGATGCGGCGCCGCTTCGGCCTCGCCGGCCGCCACTGCGCGCGCGGTGGCCAAGGTTTGCTCCTCGGGCTCCAGTTCCTCCCGGATTTCGGCGCACACACGCATGAGGTCGGAGCGCGCGGCCTGCGCGTTGCGCCGGCAGAAGCTCAAGCGCATGCCGACTTCGGCCACGTCGGCAATCGCCACGCCGCGACGCGTCGGGTCGAGGCCAATGATGTGCCGCACCCGGACATCGGCACCCAGGTCGCGCGTACGACGGACGCCGTCGCTGCCGGCCTCGGCCAGCCCCACCAGCGTGGCACGCACCGCGTCCACCGCATGCTCGGGCGCGTCGAGGGATACGTTCAGATCGTCCAGCAGCACATCGAGTGCAGGCTCGCCATCGAGCGTCAGCAGCAGGTTGCCATCGACCTCGGTGATTTCACGCTCCTCCGACACGGGTTGGCAGCCCTGCGTGACGCGCGACACCAGACGCACGCCTTCGCCGAACACCACGCCCGACAAGCCCCCCGAGAAAACGCCGCCCACGGCGCCATGTCCCGGGATGTTGCCGTTGCCGCCGACCGCGAACTGCAAGGAGCCGGCGCGCCCGGACGAGAGACCGCCGAACAGGTAGCCGGTGTCGGTGCGATCGGCCATCTCGGCGATCAGTTCGCCGAGTTCCGGCGTGCGCGGGTCCGCATGCACGAGCGCCGTGTTCGCCGCGAAGCCGCTCATCTCCGAATTGGCCAGAGGCGCCACGCCGGAGAACACGCGGTATTGATCGCTCGGCAATTCGCAGAGCATCAGGCTGAGTGCCGGCTCGTCGAAATACTCGGCGTTGTTGGCCGCCACGCCGACGCCCACGGTGCCGGACCAGTCGGTGATCTCGGGCAGTTCGGCGCTCAGATGGTCGAGGATTTCCTGCGCGTCGGCAGAGTAGTGGTCGGTGATGTAGAGCAGGCCCAGCGTGGGCGTGTGTGCGTAGTCGGGCAACGCCATTTGCGCCCGCAGTTGAGCGAGCACGAGTCCGGCAGCCATGCGCCATTGCGGATGGGTGGCGTGGCCGGAAGGAAAGAGCTTCATGCGCTCGGCTTTCTGTGCGGGAAGGGGACGACGGTTGTCAGTGTCAGCGCGCCCGCTTGCGCGCCGAAGTCGACGACTTGCCGGCCGCGACGGCGCTTCGGCCGGCGGCTGGCCTCTTCTTGGTTGCGACAGGGGCAGGTTTGCGCACTGCCTTGCCGGATACCGGCGCCATCGCCCGGTCCATGGCATCGGACAGCGGTTGGGGCACGGCCGGCATCTTCAGCTGGGATGCTTCCTGCAAGGCAGAGCTGGCAATCTGCTGGAATTGCTGCGTGAGCGCGCCCCACCACTGAAGAGGGTCCACAACGCCTGCCGCATCATCCGACGGGCCGTCAGCCTTGGCCTTTGCGCGCTTCGACTTGGCGGCGGCCGCATCGGCTTCCTCGGAATCTGCCTTGTCTGCCGCTTTCGGCTCCGGCTCGGCCACCGGTGCGGGGGCCTGTGCCGGCGCCTCGTCGCGGAATGCGGGCGTCGCCGCGGCGGCCTGCCGCGTGAAGACGCTCGCCAGATCTTCCATCTGCACATTCATGCCGCGCAGCGTCGACAGCGTCATCTTCTGCACTTCGAGCGCCTGGATGGTCGCCTTGAGGGCGTGACCGTTCTGTTCGAGCCAGAACTGCACCGTCTTGAGCTCCTGGATGCGCTTGTCGACTTCCTCGACGCTGAGCGTCGGCGCCACCCAGCTGGAAAGGCTCGGCATACCCGGAACCGCACTGGCGCCGGCCGAAGCGCTTCCGCTCGCCAGGTTCCTCAGGAAGTCGAAGCCGGGAACGAACTGACTGAAGGCGAAAGGCTTGCTTGCGTCGCTCATGAGGGTCTCCGGAAGAGTATTGTTGTCCGGGCAGCTTACTCCAAGGACGCGGGCTTTTGGGCGGGTCAATGCTTGTGTTCGCCGCCCGCGGGTACCGCGGCGCCGGTGAGCACGGGCACGTTGATATTCAACGAAGTCTTCTGTCCCTTGGCATCTTCGAAGCGCAGCGTCATCGGCACATTGGTTCCGCTCGGCAAGGGCTGCTTCAGGTCGGTCAGCATCACGTGAAAGCCACCCGGCTTGAGCTCGACGGTCTGCCGCGCCGGCAACTCGACGCCACCCTCGACGGGGCGCATGCGCATGGTGTCGCCTTCCATCTTCATCTCGTGGACTTCCGCCACGCCGGCCACCGGCGTCGAGGCGCCGACCAGCCGCGCGCCCGACGGCGCACTGAGCTTCATGAAAGCACCAGTGCCGCTCTGGCCCGGCACCGATGCGCGGATCCAGGCATCGCGCACGTCGACCGCTGCCACGCCGGGCGCCAGCACGTCGAGCCGGGCGGCGGGACTCTCGAGACCCTTGGTGTCGTTGCCACTGGCCGGAATCTGCGCCCAGTCGGCGCTGCCGTTGTCGCAGGTCTGCAGCACCTTGAACCACAGGACGCCGGGCGTGGCCGGAAGCTTGCCGCGCACCACGAAGTCGGCCCGCTCGCTGGCGGGAAGTGCCGACTGCGGGTTCTCCGCCGTCCAGCGCACTTCACCGCCGTTGTCGCCGGCCGACGGCGCTTCGAGCTTCCAGCCCTTGCGCGCCTGTGCATCGGTGAATGCGAAGCCCTTGGGCAGCCGTACGGCGATGCCGGTCGTGCTCTTCGCATCCTTGCAGGCGTGGCCGACGCGAAATGCGGCTTCGTAGTTGGTGCCTGCTGTACCGCCGCCGGGTGGCAGGGTCACATGGGCCAGGGCGCTGCCGGCGCCCGTCAGCAGGATGCAGGCGGCGAGATGCTTGTAGGTGAGAGTGGGGTTCATGGCAGATCCTTCGTGAAGTGTGGAGTCAAAGATCCCAGTGCAGTTCAGCGGTGTACGTGCGCTGGGGGTACGGATGGAAATTCCAGTATTGGTAGTTGTTGGCGTTGTCGATGCCGAAGGCCATCGACCATTGCTTGTCGATCTGATAGCGAACCCGCAGATCGAGTGTGATGTACCTGCTTGCGCCGAAATAGGCGAAGCCGTTGACGTCGCTGTTGTCCAGGTTGGAGTACTGAGTGCCGCTGTAGCGGACCGCAGCGGTATAGGACCAGTTGGCGTCCGGCTTGTAGGTGGCGAACACCGTCGAGCGCCACCGCGGCACGCGCGGCTGCCACTTTCCGATGCTGGCCGGATTGGCCGGGTTTTCGGCGATCTTGGAGTTGGCGTAGGTGAGGCTCGCACCGAGTTCCAGTCCGCGCACGAACACGTCCTGGCCCGAGTAGGCGAGCTCCAGGCCGGTGGTGCGCACCTGCTTGACGTTCTGCACGCGCGAGACCGCCGGGTTCGTGCCCGGAATCACCTGGGTGAAGAGCGCATCGTCCGTGATCTCATGGAAGAGAGTCGCACGCGCCAGCGCATTGCCGAGGTCCTTTTCTGCGGACAGCTCTTCGGTCCACGACTTCTCGGGCTTGAGGAAAGGGTCGTTGATGAAGGACAGCGCGCCGCCGGTGGTGGCACCGTAGAGTTCGCCGACCGTGGGATAGCGCACCGCGCGACCCACCGACCCCTTCAGCACGGTGTCGTCGCTCCATTGGTAGGCCAGTGCGCCCTTGGGAGAAGCGTCCGTCTCGTTGCGCGATGGGTAGGCCAGCTTGCTGGTCGCGGTCGATGTGAATCCATTGTCCGCCTGCCAGTTCTCCACGCGCAGCCCGAGGACGGTCTTCCACCGCGGCGCGAAGGCCCAGCTGTCCTGCGCCCAGCCGGCCACGGTCTTCGTGTTGCCGCCGACGTTGCTGACCAGGGTTCCGGAGGGGCCATCGAGCCAGCTGCCGATGACATTGGTCTTGAGAATGCCGAGCTTGTAGGCATCGCGCTCGAGGCCGAAGTCGACGATGTGTGCGCCACCGATCCCCTGTGGCCGCCACGTTCCCTTGGCCGCGAGCGTGTTCCAGCCCGTGGCCCCGCCCTGGTCCTGCAAGGTTCCGGCGCCGCCGAAGTTCGCGAGAGGTGGCGCCACCGTCGGCGCGCGCTGCTGGTCCTTCGAATAGTCGTACAGGCTGGCAGCGACCTCCCAGTCCCATTCGCCCTTGGTGTTGCTCTTGACCGAGAGGCCTTGCATGTAGTGGGTCTGGTCGTCGTTGGTCAGCGGAAAGGCGGTGGGCGCGAGATTGAAGCTGCGCCCCAGGATGTTGATCAGCCCGCTGTAGACCGGCTGGCCGGCGGCATTGCTCAGGTAGGTCGCGGGGCGGCCTTCCGAAGTGTTCTGCCACCAGCCGAGCGTGTAGGTCGCGGTTACCGTGGGCGAGAAGTCGTAGGCCAGCTTGAGCTTGGCGTGATCCTGGATCGTGTGGTACTGCGTGCCGGTGCCCAGGATGTACCAGGGCGTGTTCGTGGTGTTCAGCCCCAGCACGTAGCCTGTGACCGGCGTCCCTGCGCGCCCGGGCGTGCCCGATGCCACCGTGGCGGTGGTGAAGGTGAGCGGCTGGCTTTCGCTGTCGCCGCGGCTGACGTCGATCCACCACGACCAGTCGCCGCTGCGGCTGCCCAGCGACGCGCTGCCCTGCCAGCTGTTGAAGGTCTGGTGGGTGTTGTACAGGCTGTTGGGCTGCGACTGGAAGCCCGTGCTGACGTGGGCCTCGAGTTGCGACGGCATTCGCGTCACATAGTCCACCACGGCGCCGGCGGAATTGCCCGGATAGGCCGCGGAGAACGGCCCGTACATCACATCCACCCGCTCGATCTCCTCGGGCGTGACCAGGCCCCAGCGAGGCGCGAAGTTGGTGCCGTTGGCGATGCCGTTGCCGAGATAGTTCGACAGCAGGATGTCGTCGGCATAGACCGCCGAGCGCGCGCTGTTGCCGGTGCCGGAGGCGCGCGTCGAGAGGATCGCGTGGTTGTAGTCGCCGATGTAGCGCTTGCGCACGAGCAGGCTGGGGAAGTACTTCAACGCGTCCTCGCTGTCGGTGGCGTTGATACGCGTCTTTATCTCCTCGCCGGTGATGCCCTCGATGGTGGTCGGGATCTGGGTCGGCAATGACGTCGGCTGGCCGCCGGTGACGGTCACCACCCCCAGCGACTTGACGCGTTCGGGCGCATCGTCGGCGGCCTGCGCGAGCGCCGGCCCCGAAAACCATGGGAATGCCGTACTCAAGGCGAGCGACAGCATTGCTTTGTTGTTCATCGAAAAGTGCTCCTCGGCGCCGTCCGTGGCGCCGACGAATTGCGGAAAGCCGGCGCGGGCGCACCCGAAATGGCGCCACGCGCGGCAAGGCCGGAATTACGTCAGAGGAGGCTTGGAGGTCCGCGCGCCGGCAGCGGCGCGGCGGTGGCCACGGCGATGCGTGCGGCCGGTATCGGCTGGACGGCATGGCCCAGCGGCTGGATCGAAGGCAGGGCGACGATCGGCGTCGGCGGCGGCGCGCCGACCAAGAGGCAGAGCGGGCAGTCCATGTGGGCGCCGCCCATCTCCTGGAGGCCGTCGTCGGTTTGCACGACCACCTTGACCGCACCGGCGCTGGAGCAGAGGAGCTCCATGGCCTGGGGATGAACCACCGGAGATGCAATCGCCACGCCCAGCGACAACACGAACCACATCAGCACGAAGCTGATCAGGCGGTGGGCGCGGCGCAGTGGAGACATCGGCAGGGATTATCAATCACCCCCTCGCCATCCGCCCCCGGCTTGTGGACAATGAACGATTCGACACAGAAAGTCACATGTCCATCTTCCACCTCGCCTTCCACGTCCGCGACCTCGACGAGGCGCGGCGCTTCTACGGCGGCGCGCTCGGCTGCGCCGAAGGCCGGAGCACCGACACCTGGGTGGACTTCGACTTCTTCGGTCACCAGATCTCGCTGCATCTTGGCGAACCCTTCGCCACCTCCCGCACCGGACGCGTGGGCGACGTCATGGTGCCGATGCCGCACTTCGGCATCGTCCTCGAACTGCCCGCATGGCGCGCGCTGGCAGACCGGCTGGAAGCCGCGGGTACGGACTTCGTGCTGAAGCCCCAGGTCCGCTTCGAAGGCCAGCCCGGCGAGCAATGGACGATGTTCTTCTGCGACCCCTTCGGCAATCCGATCGAGGCCAAGGGCTTCCGATCGCTGGACACCGTCTACGACACATGAGCCTGCGCTCTGCTCCGGTTGCCGCGTCGACCTCGTTGCGGGTCGCGGGACTGGTGGCGGCCTTGTTCTTCCTCGGCCCCCGCGCCGCCTATGCGGTGCAGGACTGCGAGATCAACGGCATCGGCGTGAATCCGGCCGACGGCAACAGCACGTCCGGCAAGACGGGCTTGATGCGCTGCAAGGACCGAGACAGCCACGAATTGGTCCGCGAACAGGAGATCCAGGGCGGCACCTTCATGGGCCGCGTACGCACCTACGAGCACGGCAAGCTCGCAAAGGAATACGCCGTGAACGCCGCCGGCAACATGGACGGCCGTGCCCGGGAGTTCTCGCCGAACGGCCAGGTGGTGCGCGACGCGATCTACGACGACGGCCACGAAACGGGACTGGTACGCAGCTTCTACCCTTCCGGTCAGATGCGCCGCGTCACCTACTTCGCGGACGCCGCGGGCGAGCGCGCATCGGTCGAGTTCACGGAGCGTGGCCAACTCTCCGCCTTGCGCTGCGGCGACAAGCCGGTGCTCGCGCCCGCTGCGGACGACGCGCGGCTGTGCGGCTTCGGAAAGGGACCGTCGCGCGTCGATCTGTTCGACAGCAAGGGAATCCTGCGCTCGCGGGTGTCGTACCTGTCCGGCAAACGGGTCCTCAGCGAGGACTTCTATGACAACGGCAAGCCCTCGGCGACGGACGAATTCCTGCCCAACCAGCGCATCGAGCGGCGTTTTTCATCCGAAGGCATCAAGCGCCGCGAGGTGATCTCGTTGCTGAGCGAGCGCGGGCCGGTCAAGCAGCGCGAACAGGAGTTTTCAGAGAAGGGCGCGCTGGTTCGCGACCAACGGTGGAACCCGGCCGGCGATCCGATGAGCGATGAAAGCTTCTACCTGAACGGCCAGCCGCGCAGCAAGGCGGTGTACGGCGCGGAGGGCGATGCACGCCTGATCGACATCACCGAATTCCACGACAACGGACAGCGCGCCGCCCACGGGCGCTTCACGGCGATCGACCGCTTCCGGCAGATCCCCATCGGCACCCATCGGCGTTTCAGCGAGAACGGCACGCTCATCGCCGAATCGGTCTACGACGACAAGGGCCGCGTCACCCGCGAACGGGTGTGGGACACCAGCGGCAAACTCGAACGCGACGACGAGGTGTTCGAGGACGGCTCGCGCAAGGCCTTCGTCAAGCCTTGACCGATCTCAATCGAGCTTGATGCCGGCGGCCTTGATGATGGGCCCCCAGCGTTGCGATTCCGCGCGCGACAGCGCCGCGAACTGCTGAGGCGTGCCGGGCATCGCCTCCATGCCGAAGTCGTTGAAACGCTTCTGCACGGCGGGTACGCTGAAGGCGCGATTGAGATCGCCGTTGAGCCGCGTGACGACCGACGGCGGCAAGCCTGCGGGGCCGAGCACGCCCTGGAACGCGAAGACCTCCGCATTGGGTACGCCGACTTCGGCCAGCGTCGGCACGTCGGGCAGCAGCTTCGAGCGAGCGCCGGAACCGATGGCCAGCACGCGCACCTTCTTGCCCTGCATGATCGAGAGCCCCGAGGCGAGATCGAGGAACATGCACGGCACCTGTCCGCCCATCACATCGGCCATGGCCGGCGCCGCGCCGCGATACGGGATGTGCGTGATGAAGGTGCCGGTGCGGTTCTTGAACAACTCCATCGCCAGATGATGCGGCGAGCCGTTGCCCGGCGATGCGTAGTTGACCTTGCCCGGATTGGCCTTGACGTAGGCGAGGAAGGCCTTGAAGTCCTGCGCCGGGAAATCCGGATGCACCACGAGCGCCAATGGGAACTTGCCGATCGCGCCGATGTACGTGAAGTCCTTGGTCGGATTGAAGGGCAGTTTGGTGAAGAGATGCTCGTTGAAGGCCAGCACGGCGTTGTCGGCCGACAGGATGGTGTAGCCGTCAGGCTTGGCCTTGGCGACCAGATCCGCGCCGATGTTGGTCGAGGCGCCGGGACGGTTGTCGATGACGATCTGCTGGCCCAGCGTCTGGCGCATCGCCTCGGCGAGCGTGCGCGCGATCACATCCGTTCCGCCGCCGGCGGGATACGGCACCACCCACTTGATCAGCTGATCGGGAAAGGCTTGAGCGCGCGCCCATGGTGCGGCTGTGGCCGCTGCGCCGGCGGCGAGGGTGGTGAGCAGGGTTCTGCGATCCATCAAATAGTCTCCAGGTTTTTATGAGCGTTGACGTGAAATTCAAGTCGGCCCCGCGGACAGCGAGGGCACGGGCAGGTCGTCCAGCGCCTGCGCCA
The DNA here is from genome assembly GCF_056397705.1 of Variovorax sp. 05L425. Classification (NCBI taxonomy): domain Bacteria; kingdom Pseudomonadati; phylum Pseudomonadota; class Betaproteobacteria; order Burkholderiales; family Comamonadaceae; genus Variovorax; species Variovorax sp. 05L425. Next base: position 126,308 of record NZ_JBFTNY010000005.1, read on the forward strand.
GCGCGGCCCGACAACGCGCCTCGTCGCCGACCTGCTCGAACAGCAGCAGCGCGAGCCGCGCGAGGAAGAGCGATTCTCGCTCGGGGCCAGCCTCGCTGATGGCGCGAGCACATTCGGCATAGACGCGATCGCGTGCGTCGAGGGTCAAGACAGTCATGCGTGCTCCGTTTTCAGAAGGGCGGATGCTCGTGCCAGCGCACGCTGAAGCGCGCCCGACGGCACGCGGCGCCATCGCGCGGCCACATGGCCATCCGGGCGCAAGAGATAGACGGCGCCCTCGTTCGCACCCAGTGCCGCGAACACCGACTCGTCCGTGCTTCCCGGCGGAAGTTCGCAAGTCACCACCGGCAGCGGGCCCGCCTGCGCCGCGGCGATGTCGGCTGCGAATGTGGCATCCACGGGCACCATGTTCAGCACCAGCACCGTGAACGTCGGCCTCAGCCAGTCGGTGAGATGAAGGTCCAGCGCCAGCGGCTGGTCGGGCATCACGTCGCCGGGCCGCGGGCCGGGCATCGATGCGTCGTCATCGCTCGACAACGCCGAATCCTTGTATTGCACCGCCTGCGTCTGACGCGGATTGATCAGGTTGGCGATCTCGCGGTGGGCACCGGACAACGACAGCGCAGCCTCCCGCAGCAGATCGAAACCCCGTGTGGGCGGCGACATGAACTCGGTGCTGCGCATCGCGCTCTCGGCGTTGATGCGGAAGGCCGCGATGCGTTCCTGCGAATAGCTGTCTAGCAGCGACACGCCGGACACGCCGCGCGCAACCAACGCCAGCTTCCAGGCCAGGTTGTCGGCATCGTCGAAGCCCGAATTCAAACCGCGCACGCCGAAGATCGGCATCGCGTGCGCGGCATTGCCGGCGAAGAGCACGCGGCCGTGCCGGTAGCTGTCCAGCGTCATCGCGCCGGCGCGGTAGACCGAAGTCCAGACCGTCTTCCACGGCAGGTGGCCTTCGCCGATGGCGTCGAGATGGCGCTGCACGAAATCCTGCACCGCGGCCGGCTGAAGCGCTTCTTCGGTGCTCTGGCCCGCGCGCAACTGGTAGTCGATGCGCCAGATGTCGTCGGGCTGTTTATGCATCAGCACGGTCGAACCCGGGTTCCACGGCGGATCGAACCACGCGCGCCGTTCGGTCGGATGGTCACTGTGCAGTTCGATGTCGATGATCACGTAGCGGCCTTCATAGGCCGTGCCTTCGAGGTTGAGGCCGAGCGACTTCCGCACGAAGCTCTGGCCGCCGTCGCACCCGACCAGCCACTGCGCCCGCAGTGCATAGGCGCCCAGCGGATTGCGCGCCTCCAGCGTGAGGCCGTCGGCGTCCTCGGTGAAGCCGGTGAGTTCGCTGCCCCAGCGGATGTCGATGACTCCGGGCGTCGATTCATTGCGGCGGACGATCTCGTCCAGCAGGTACTGCTCGATGTAGTACTGCTCGAGATTGATCATCGGCGGCAGCTTCTGCTTCGCGTCGTGCGGCATCTCGAAGCGGAACACCTCGTCGGTCTTGTAGAAGCTGCGGCCGCCGGTCCAGGGCAGGCCCTTCGCCATGAAGGCCGGAAGCGCGCCGAGGCGTTCGACGATCTCCAGGCTCCGGCGCGAAATGCAAGCCGCGCGGCTGCCGACGCAAACGGTGTCGTCGGCCTCCAGGATCACGCTGCGCATCCCATGGTTCGCCAAACCGAGCGCGAGCGACATGCCGACCGGGCCGCCGCCGGCAATCACCACAGAATGGGGACCGGGTTCTTGCCCGTCCACAAGCGACGGAAGACGCGGCTCGTGGCGCGTGTAGTGGAAGGCGCCAACCGACGGCGGCAGATCCGAGGCCACCGGAGGCAGCGGGCCGGTCGCAGCGTCGCCTGCAAGCGCGGAGGGATGGGACACGACAGCAATGGTCATGCGGAGGGATTGTCCCGATGCATCGGGGTGGTCGTTGTCGTAACTTCGTACGAAGTGCAAACCCTCGATATCTCATGAAACGCTGGCCTGTCCGCGGTGGCGATCAGCCCATCGCGGCGTCGATCGTGAGCAATGTGCTCGCTGGCGTGGGCACCTCGCACCTGGCGGCGAGCTACCTGACGGCGATGCATGTCGTGCTACCCGTGACCTTCTGCACCGTGTTCGCGGTGGACTCCACAGGCCGAATCGAAACCGTCTCGGCCGCGAGCACCTATGGCAGCACCGCCGAACGCACGGCCGAGCGCTACGTGGCGCAACGTTTCGACCTTCTCGATCCCAACATGGCATGGCTTGCCGCCCGCAAGCTGCCGAAGCGTGCGCAGTTGTGGCTGGGACACCAGCACGCCGATGAAGTGGCCGACCCGGCCTACCGCGCGGCCTGTTACGGAGATGTCGGCATCCGCGAGCGGGCGTCGGTGCTGCTTCTCCTGCCATCCGGGCAGCGTGCCGCGGTCAGCTTTTACCGAAGCCTCGCGCAGCCTGATTTCGGCCAGGCCGATTTCGACTTGCTGGAGGCGCACGCAATGCTGCTGGCCGATGCGACGGCGGCGCACGGTCGCAGCGCCGTGGTGGCGAGGGACACTGCGGAGCCGACCCTGGCCTCGCGCCTGCTCGGCCTGAGCCTGCGCGAGCGTGAGGTGATCGGCCATCTGCTCGCCGGCAAGACGGCGAAGGAAGCGGCGCGAGAAATCGGTATCGAGCTCACAACGGCTCGAACGCATCAGTACCGGGCTTTTCGGCGGTTGGGGATAGGAACTTTGAAGGATTTGCTGCGCGGGACTGCCATTTGAATTCGTGCCAGCGATTGCTCAACCAGTCTTGAGCTCGAGATCACTCAACGCTGTGAAGAGCAACTCCACCACCTTTGGCGCAAACACGCCATCCGGACCCTGAGCGTGAATGTCAGTAAACGGTGATTCGTATAACCTCCCGGGCGGCATTGCCCCATGCTCGGTCAAGTGATTGATCAGCTCGTCGACGAATTGAATCTGGCTTGCCGTCGCGGTCGTGCCCGCCAGGAGATGCCCGAATGCCTGCTTTGCCGCCTCACGGTCGAGCCCCACTAGCGAACGCACAAATGCAGGCAGGCTCTTGTGCAACTCGCGAGCGCGCGCGATATCGCCGTCCGAGCCTCCGGCTTCGTGAAGCAGCGCTTCGAGTTCACCCAGGTCCGCCGGCGTGAGTTGCAGGTTGCGACGCAACTTGTGCAACGCCAACCGGTCTTCGTGGGCACGCAGAAACACACGCGCCTTCTGACGGAAGCGCTCGAAATCTCCCCCACTAGCGCCAATGGCCAATGGCACTTCGGCCGCTTCTCCAAGCTCGTCGATAAAGTCCGTGTAGACCACCCTGCGGCGCTTCTTCTCCAACAGCTTGACCAATGTGCGAAGTTTGCGGCGCGCCTGCTCCAGCATCGGCAGCGTCACGTCCTGCCACCACTCGTCGCCAGCGATCGCCTCGATCAACATCAACTGTTCGCGCACTGCCGGAATATTCGGAAGCTCCAGCAACGCATCGGCGATCTGACAGACCTGAGCCTTCAAACGCTCGAAGCCCGGCTCGGCGCGCAAGCTGGCCAACTGTGTGCGAAGCATCAGCATGTCGAAGCGCTTGGCGTCCTCGTCGTCGTCGCGCACGGAACTCGGCAAGCCCGACAGATGCTCGGACACCTCGCCCAATTGCTCCATCGTCGGTCGCTCCCAAGCCCCGGGCTGAGCCCAAGCCTCGACCCAACGTCGTTGAGGCCGCACAACGAAGTTCTCAAGACTCATACCGGCCACGAACGTGTGCAGCAGCGCCGCCGTATCCTGCCGAATGCGCTCATCGGTCAACACGATGTTGCCGCCGTCGCCATCGCCTGCACGCCGACCATTGGCGCTTGAACGCCTGTCCAGTTCGCCCAGCAGTTCCACGCGCGCCTTGAACAGCCGCTGCCCCAGTGACTCAGCCAGCACACCATCAGTGCCCTCAAGGTTCTGGCTGAAGAATTCGAGGTTCTGGCAGAAGTCGAAGATCAAAAAGTCCCGCTTGTCCTGCTCTGGCCCATACAAGTCCTTGCACAGACGCGTGCCGCGTCCAACCATTTGCCAGAACTTGGCTTTCGAACGCACGATCTTGAAGAAAACCAGGTTCACCACCTCGGGGATATCGATGCCCGTGTCGAGCATGTCGACCGAGACGGCGATGTGCGGCGCCTTGTCCTTCTGCGAGAAATCGTCGATCAGGCTCTGCGCATACTCCGTTTTGAACGTGATGATGCGAGCGTGCGCGCCCCTGAACTGCGGGTAGTTCGCATCGAAGCGCGCCGCGATGAACTCCGCGTGGTCGTTATTCTTGGCAAAGATGATCGTCTTGCCGATGCGGTCGCCGCCCGCCACCTTGTGACCACGCGTCATCAGCAACTCGAGAACCTTGTCGACGGTGTCGGTATTGAACAACCACGCGTTCACCGCTTCGGCGCTCACCTCGTCAGGCGCTTCAGCGCCGTCCTCGTCCCACTCCAATGCGTCCCACTGGTCTCTTTCTTCCTCGCTGAGGTCGTCGTAGCGAATGCCCTGGCGCTGGAACTTGAGCGGCACCGACACCGCCCTGGGCGGCACCAGAAACCCCTCGGCGATGGCGTCGTCCAACCCATAGGCATCCGTGGGTACGCCGCTTTCCAGATCGAAAAGGCTGTAGGTGTTGCGGTCGATCTCGTCCTTGGGCGTCGCTGTAACGCCAACCAGCAGTGCGTCGAAATACGAAAAGATCGCGCGGTATTTCTGGTAGATCGAGCGGTGCGCCTCATCGACCACGATCAAGTCGAAATGACCCACGCCGAAACGGCGCGCGCCTTCGCCGCCGCCGTTGATCAAACCCATCATGGTCGGGTAGGTGGACGCATAGACGCGCCCCTCGGTCGTCTTCTCCGTCACCAGATTGACCGGCGAAGCATCGGGCAAATGCGCCTTGAAGGCGCCGACGGCCTGATTGACCAGCGCCACCCGATCGGCCAGAAACAGCACCCGCTTGCACCAGTTGCTACGCATCAGCAAATCGACCAGCGCAATGACCGTACGCGTCTTGCCCGCACCCGTCGCCATCACGACGAGCGCCTTGCGATGGAGATCCTTCTCGAAGGTTTCGCCGATACGCCGGATCGCCCGATGCTGATAGTGGCGCTCGACGATCGCGCCGTCGATCGTGGCCTGCGCGAGCGGCTTGCGGCTCGTGCGGCGCTGGACCATCAGTTGAAGCTCGTCCTTCTTGTGGAACCCCTGCACGGGCCGCGGCGGATACATCGCGTCGTCCCATAGCCAATGCTCGTACCCGTTGGTGCCATACATCACCGGTCGCTGGCCGAACTGCGCTTCGAGGCAATCGGCGTAGAGCCTGGCCTGCTGCTCGCCCTCCTTCGCGCCGCGACGCGTGCGCTTGGCTTCCACGATGGCGAGCGGCTTGCCGTCGTCACCCCAAAGCACGTAATCGATAAAACCACGTCCTTGCTGGTTGGGCATGCCGGTCACTTCGTACTCGCGGTCGCGCGTGTCTGTCAGTGCCCAGCCGGCCTCCTTGAGCAGCAGATCGATGAACAAGTCGCGTGTGGCGGCCTCGTTGTAGTCATGCGTGTCGGTCGGTGTGGCGTTGGCGGCCTTGGCTGCCGCCACCTCGGCTCGCAGCGCGGCCAACTCGGCATCCAGGGTGGCGCTTCGCTGCTCGGCCTCGCGAAGCGCGGCATCGCGTTCTGCCAGTATCTCGGCCTGCTTTTGCAATGCGGCCTGGCTGGCGGCGGCGTCAGGAGATGCCGGCTTGGGCAGCAGGTCGGCCCGAAATTGCAACGCCGGCTCGGGCCTTCCGGCCGCGTTCCTCGCGTAGTGCCGCGCGAGCCAGAACGCCACATGAAACAGCTCTCGCAGTGCGGAGGTCGAATCCTGCGCTGGCACCGGCCGGGCGCTGTGCACGGCTTGGTTGCCGAGCTTGCGGATCACGTCCATCTTGGCGTGCAGGGCCGGCCCGACCAGCTGCTGGAAGCTGGGTTCAAACAGGCATGCCGCCAAATCGGTCTTGTACGGCGTGCGGAGGGTGCCGCCCTGACCACCTTCTGCCCGGAAGAGCCACGCCACGGTCAGTTCGAGCGTTCGGCGCGCATAGAAGCAGGCCGTGCGCGGGTCGACCAGCGTGGCGCGTTCGGCGCGCAGGGCCTCGGCGTGCAGGTCGGGCCATTCGGTCTGGAGGAACGAAAAGTTGGTCATTAACCCGTGGCTAAAGAGCTTTTCCTGAAGACTTGGTTTTATAAGTCATTGTTTTTAAAGGATTTTTTCTTCTCTAAAACCTAGCTAAAACCCTGGCGCACAAGGATGAGTCATAGCCCCGCCGGGGGCATTGTCGATGAAAGGCCAAATTTGCGACACGTTCGCCACTTGTGTCGCTGCCGGCGACATGACCGCAAAACGTGTCGATGAAATCGAAAAACATCGACACGTTTGATTGACGTGTCGATGGCAGCGACATATCCTCAAAACATGTCGTCAAAACCAGATTTTTCGAACATGACAGCGCCCCACTCCTCGTGGCGTCCTGATCGCCCCTATGCCGATCTACCGCCCTTGCCACCCAGAACGGAGCTGGAAAGCAAGACCGTGCTCAAGCAGTGCATCACCGCGCGCGCCGCGCTGGCGGAACTCAAACAGGCCACGGAGCTGATCCCCAACCCCACCGTCCTGATCAACACCATCCCCCTGCTGGAAGCCAAGGACAGTTCGGAGATCGAGAACATCGTCACCACGACCGACCAACTCTTCCGTCATGCGGACGGTCACGACAGCCAGGCAGACCCTGCTACCAAGGAAGCGTTGCGCTACCGGAGCGCGCTGTACCAAGGCTTTCATTCACTGGCCAAGCGCCCCCTCTGCACCACGACCGCCGTCGAAATCTGCACCGCCATCAAAGGTGTCGAGATGGACATTCGCCGCACGCCGGGGACGCAGCTTGTCAGCGACCGCAACGGGGAAAGCATCTACACCCCGCCCGAAGGCGAAGCATCGCTGCGCAGCCTGCTCGCGAACTGGGAACGCTTCATCCATGAAGAGCGAGACCTGGACCCGTTGATCCGCATGGCCGTGAGTCACTACCAATTCGAGGCGATCCACCCCTTCACGGATGGCAACGGCCGCACCGGCCGTGTCCTCAACATCCTGGTGCTCATTCAGGAAGAACTGCTCAAGCTGCCCGTGCTGTACCTGAGCCGCTACATCATTGCCAACAAAGCTGATTACTACCGCCTGCTACAGGACGTCACGCGCACGCAAGCCTGGGAGGAATGGGTCCTCTACATGCTGCGCGCCGTGGAGGAAACCGCCCGCTGGACCACGCAAAAAATAGCCGCGATTCGCAACCTCACCGAGCACACCACCGACTACGTGCGCCAGAAGCTGCCCAAGATCTACAGCCGGGAGTTGATCGAAACTATCTTCGAGCAGCCCTATTGCCGCATTGGCAACCTGGTCGACAAACAGGTGGCCCAACGGCAATCCGCATCGCGTTACCTGAAGGAACTGGTCGGCGTGGGCGTGCTGGGCGAAGTTCAGGCGGGGAAAGAAAAGCTCTTCATTCACCCGAAACTCATGCAGTTGCTGATGCGGGATGGGAATGAGTTTGCACGCTATGGGTAGCACCTGCGGCGAACTCGTAGCGCCCCCCCGGGGTCGACCTCGGGGGTCGAAACTCCCAACCGCTACAACTCACCTCGAAAGGCGCGTTGCTGAAGTACGTTGAACAGCTTTTCGAAATTGACGAGGGAAGCGCGATGGACGGACTTGAGTCGCTCCATCAAGTGAATGAGTTTGACGAATTTCTGCTGATTCGCAAGTGGCGGAACGTTGACTTGGAATGCCGCGACATCTTTCTGATTAATGCTGGCTTGATTTACTGCTCGCTTGGCCGCCATTCGGATTTGCCGCTTGACAAAATCTGTTTGCAAGAATGCCACCACGTACGCTGGCAAGACCAATTTGCTATCGACTCTGAATCTCATCATGTTTGACTCGAACACTACTGGTTCACTCAAGACTGGAACGATCGCCGACTTGCCAAGGTACTCCATACTGTTCACACGATTGATGATGACATCACCGTCGCACAACCCAAAGAGTTCGCCTTCTGCTTTCGAGACACGGACACGCTTCAACGTCTCCAATCCGGTAACCATGCCATCATAGAACGCGTCGATTCTCAAAATAGGCGTACCAGATCCGTATTCGCTCGCATGCTTATAGAGCCCGTTCTGGAATCCGTCGGCCACTAAATTACCCAAGTTGGCACACGGCCACTGCCGAGGATTAGTTGCGGGGTCGCCAAACATGTCGAGAAAGATCGCTCGGCCAAACCTATCGAGGTTGTCGATCATCTCTCGACGTTTCACTTGAAGCTTTTTAGCCAGGTCAAGGATTGACGCGATGCGATGCTGTTCGGCGAGCGAGGGAAGCGGCAACTCCATGGCCAAACATCTACCGATGTTCAAGTTCGAAATGTTTGTCGTCTTCTGCCCAAAACTTCGAAGAAGCGCTTGAACACTATCTGAAGCAAACCAGTGGTAGAGATATCGTGCGTTGACGTGCGTCGATTTAGTTCGCAGTACGGAAACAAACCCACCGAAGCTGGCTTTCCATGGCAGTGTCGGGATCGGGCAGCACTTCCCAACAAGATTCCAACTATTGGCGCTGGATACCAGAATATCCCCTTCACGAAGCACTTGCTCTTCGCGTCGAACAAACCGCTCTGGAACGCCCCAGACATCCTGAAGATCAAGTTGGGATTGGACATTCTTTGTCCGCATGCACGCGACCGTCCCCGGCTCTCCGACAGCTACCACATCTTCTGGCTTGAAGTTGATGCCGCGTATGAATTCCGCCACCTCACCCAAACCAACCGCCGCATTTCCGCTCATCTCAGAAGCTCCTCAAGCTCCCGAGTGCCGTCCGCGATCTCGCGTTCAAGACGCTTCAATTCATCAATGATCTGGGCTGGCTCGCCATGCACGACCTCTGCATGCGCCACCACCTTGTATCGATTCAAACTCAAGTCGTAGTTATTCGCTTTGATATCTGATTTCGGCACACAGAAGCTCTGCTCACTGCGCGATCGTTGCAACTCGGGGGCGAAGTCCCCTCCATCGGGATACAAGGATCTCCAACGTGTCAATACGTCGGGTAGGTTGTTTTTGGCGTGCTCCTCATCAGACAGCTGGCTACGCCCTTCGACAAATGCACGGAGCCCCAGTTTGTTCTCTGCCAGTTGTGACTGACGCTTGTCATCGAGACTCCACCCATCCGCCTGAACGTCGTAGAACCACACACGGTCAGTGCCACCGCTCATCGTCTTGGTGAAAAGCAAGATGGCCGTACTCACGCCCGCATAGGGCTTGAACACCCCACCCGGCAAGCGGATAACCGCATCGAGCTTTTGCTCCTCAACCAGCTTGCGACGAATCTCCTTGTGGGCCTTGCTGCTCCCGAATAACACGCCATCAGGCACGATGACGGCAGCTCGACCGCCGGTCTTTAGCAATCGCAAGAACAACGCAAGAAATAGCAACTCGGTCTTCTTGGTCTTGACGATCTGCAGCAGATCCTTCGCCGTGTTCTCGTAATCGAGACTGCCGGCAAACGGCGGATTTGCGAGGATGAGGCTATACGCCCCTTCGTCTTCCGCATGGTCTTGCGCCAGCGAATCGCGGTAGGCAATGGCGGGGTTCTCCACGCCATGCAGCAACATGTTCATGCTGCCGATACGCAGCATGGTGTTGTCGAAGTCGTAGCCATGGAACATGCCGCCGTGAAAGTGCGCGTTGAGCTTTTTGTCGCGCAGCATTTCCGGGTAATGATCCCGAAGGTATTCGCCGGCCCCAACCAGATAGCCGCAGGTGCCGCTGGCCGGATCGCAAATGGTGTCTTGCGGCGTCGGCGCGGCCAGCGCAACCATCAATTGGATGATGTGGCGCGGCGTGCGAAATTGGCCGTTCTGCCCGGCGGACGCGATCTTGCCGAGCATGTATTCGTACAAGTCACCCTTAGTGTCGCGGTCATCCATGGGGATGCCGTCGAGCAGATCGACCACCTTGGCCAGCAATGCCGGCGTGGGAATAGTGAAGCGCGCGTCGCGCATGTGATGCGCAAAAGTCGAGCGAGAGACGGCAGATTCCGCCCCTGCCGGATCTTCGGCCTCATTGAGACTGCGCAGAAAGGGAAAGACATGCTCGCTGAGCACGGCGAACATCTCCGCCGCCGAGAAATTCTTGAAGCGCGACCAGCGCAAGTCGTCGAAGTTGCGACCCTTGGCATCCTTGCCCTCGGGATAGATGCGAACGGGTGCAGCCTTCAGGCGCGCAGCCTTGTTCTCTTCGCGGGTTTGATCGCTGTCCAGGCCGCGCAGAAACAGCAGGTAGGTGATCTGCTCGATGACTTCGAGCGGATTGGAAATGCCGCCGGTCCAGAAGGCATTCCAGACCTGGTCGACCTTGTTCTTCAGTTCGCCTGTAAGCATGAAAAGGGGTTGCCGTTCCTATTAATGGCCATTAATTAATTGCTACGTGGCCCCGCCCGGCGCCACCGCTTCCTGCTCGATCGCCCCGAAGATCGACTGCCCGTCCTGCCCCTTCATCTCGATACGAATGGTGTCGCCGTACTTCATGAATTCGGTCGTCGGCTGGCCGTCCTGGATGGTCTCGATGCACCGCTTCTCGGCGATGCAGCTGTAGCCCTTCGGCCACTCCATGCGGCCGCCCTTCTCGACGCCCTTGTTGCTCACTGTGCCGCTGCCGATGATGCTGCCGGCACGCACGTTGCGCGTCTTGGCGATGTGCGCAATGAGCTGACCGAAGTGGAAAGTCATCTCCTCGCCCGCGTCGCACATGCCGACCTTTCGGCCGTTCCATGTGCATTGCAGTGCGAGGTGTACGCGGCCTCCCTGCCAGGCGTTGCCGAGTTCGTCGAGGGTCACTGCCACGGGGCTGAACGCGGTCGACGGCTTGCTCTGGAAAAAGCCGAATCCCTTGGCCAACTCCGCGGGGATCAGGTTGCGAAGGCTGACGTCATTGGCAAGCATCATGAGGCGGATGCCGTCGAGCGCCTGCGCCGGGGTGGCGCCCATCCTGACGTCGCCGGTGATGACGGCAATCTCGGCCTCGAAGTCGATCCCGAAGGCCTCGCTGGCGACCACGACCGGATCGCAGGGACCGATGAAATCGTCGCTGCCGCCCTGGTACATCAGCGGATCGGTGTAGAAGCTCTCGGGCACTTCGGCATTGCGGGCCTTGCGCACCAACTCGACGTGGTTGATGTAGGCCGAGCCATCGGCCCACTGGTAGGCGCGCGGCAGCGGCGCCATGCACTGGACCGGATCGAATGGAAAGGCATGCCGCGCCCGTCCGCCATTGAGCGCGTCATAGAGATCCTGCAATTGGGGGCTCATGAAGCCCCAGTCGTCGAGCACCTGCTGCATGCGGCTGGCGATGCCGGTGGCGTAGTGCGCGGTGGCGAGATCGCGCGAAACGACGACGAGTTGCCCGTCGCGCGAACCGTCTTTGAGAGTGGCGAGTTTCATGGGTGGCGGCCGATGCCGGCACGGCATCGCTACTAAACTGATTGACCGGGCGGCAGTGTACCGAGATGAACCTCGCGGCCTGCACCGGGTCGATCTCCGATGCGAATGACCAATCCCCCCGTCCTGCCCGAAGCACCGCGCCCGCCGTGGCGCGCGCTGGCGCTGCTGACCGCGGTGGTTGTGATCGTGCATCTGGTCCTGCTCGGTCTTGCGCCTTCGGGCGTGGGAACACCACCTTCTCCGCTGGCCGACAGGTTCATCACCCGAACCATCGTCGTCGCGCCGCCGCCCGCCGCCGCACCTGCACTCGCACGGCCCGCGCCTCCCGCCGAGATCAAGCCGGTGCGTCCGCGCCCGCCGGCCCGGCCGCGGCCGGTCGCACCCAGACCGGCGCCCGAACCCGCAACAGCCGCCCAGCCCGAGCCGCAGTCGCAGGACCTCGCTTCGCAGACAACCACCGATACGGGAACAGCGGATAGCGCGCCCGCCGGCGGCGCGGGTTCGGCGACAGGAAACGGCCAAGGGGCAGCCGCAGCCGGCAACGAGGCCGCGGATGCCAACATGCCCGGCTCGGTGCCACTGCACATCCCAGGGTCGGTGCGCCTCGTCTTCGCCGCGACCGCCCAGCAAGGAACGACGCCCATGCAGGGCGTGTTCGGGAATCTCGACTGGCTGCAGGACGGCGACCGCTACGACGCCCAGCTGTCTCTCACCTTCCTCTTCAAGACCTTCCGTAGCCTGCACAGCAACGGCGTCATTGGTTCGACGGGGATCGAGCCGATGCGCTTCTCGGACAAGCGCAAGACCGAAGTCGCCTCCCATTTCGTGCGCGACCAGAAGACCGTGATCTTCAGCAACAACTCACCCAGCGTGCCGCTGCTGGCAGGCGCGCAAGACCGCCTGAGCGTGGTGATGCAACTGGGCGCCCTGATGGCCGGCGATCCGGCGCGCTATCCCCCGGCGTCGGTCATCGCAGTGCAGACGGTCGGGCCCTCCGACGCCGAGATCTGGACCTTCACCATCTCGGGCGAAGAGCAAGTGACGGTGCCTGCAGGCGAATTTACGGTGCGAAAGCTCACACGCGCCCCGCGCCAGCCCTTTGACGACAAGATCGAACTCTGGCTCGCGCCGGAACTGGGCTATTTGCCGGTCCGCATCAGGCAGACCCAGCCGAACCAGGATTTCGTCGACCTCCAACTGCGCGAACAGGTGCCGTTGCGCACTTCCAACTAGCGTCACGCATCTTGTCGATGGCCTGCCGGCCGACTTCGGGGACACTGCGAGGCATTCAGGCAAGAATGCACCGCACCATGACCGAAACCCGTACCGACCTGGCCAAGATCACGCTCAACGTGCTGAGCATCGCCCTGCTCATCGGTTCTTCGCTCTGGGTCTTGCGGCCGTTTCTGGGCGCGACGATCTGGGCGGCCATGGTGGTGGTGGCGACTTGGCCGGCGCTGCTGTGGTTCGAGGCCCGGCTCTGGCGACGCCGGAGCCTGGCGGTGCTGGTGATGGTGCTGATCCTGCTGCTTCTGTTCGTGCTGCCGCTGACGATGGCGATCTCGACCATCGCCGCCAACGCGAACGAAGTCACCACGTGGGTCAAGTCGCTGATCAGCCAGGGGCCGCCCAAGGTGCCCGAGTGGCTGGGGCGGCTGCCCTTCGTCGGACCGCGATTGACCGCCGCCTGGGACGCGCAAGTGGCTTCGGGCGTGGCGGGACTGGAAGCCGAGATCGCGCCCTACGCCAAGCAGGTCACCGGATGGGTGTTCGCCCAGGCAGGCGTGGTGGGGGCACTGACCTTGCAGTTCCTCCTGACCGTGGTCATCGCGGGCCTCATGTACGCCCAGGGCGAGGCCGCGGCAGCGACAGTCCGCCAGTTCGGCCGAAAGCTCGGCGGGCAACGGGGCGAAGACGCCGTGATCCTGGCCGGTCAGGCGATCCGCGGGGTGGCCCTGGGGGTGGGCGTGACGGCCATCGTCCAGGCGGTCATGGGCGGAATCGGCCTGGCGATCGCCGGCGTGCCGTTCTCGGCGCTGCTCACGGCGGTCATGTTCATGTTCTGCATCGTCCAGATCGGGCCGACGCTGGTGCTGGCGCCCGCAGTGATCTGGGTGTTCTGGAGCGGATCGACCGGCTGGGGCGTTTTTCTGCTGATCTGGACCCTCATCGTGGGCACGATGGACAACTTCCTGCGTCCATGGCTGATCAAACGCGGCGCCGATCTCCCCCTGCTGCTGATCTTCGCCGGTGTCATCGGCGGCTTGTTCGGATTCGGACTGGTCGGCATCTTTGTCGGTCCGGTCATGCTGGCGGTGTCGTACACGCTGCTGGAGGCCTGGCTCGCTGACCCCGAACCCCAGCCGGTCGAGGCAAAACCCTGAGAGGGACACAAAAAAATACAGGCGCGTTCCTACAACGCAACGCCGGATATTGAAACTGGCGCGTTGATTGCTATCTAACGACCATGAATGCCATCGACATCCTCACAGGACCCGACATGCAAATGCTCTACGACTCCGACTCTTTCGTCGTCGTGCACGTGCAGCCGACGGAAGGAGACGCGCCGGTGGCGCCCAACGTTCCGGTGCTGGCGCGCCACGGCTTCGAGATCGTCGACAAGCGCTCGGGCAAGGAGGTTTATCTGGACGGTTCCTGGGCCGAACTCTTCCAGCAGCAAATCGCCGCCTGGCAAATCAACACGCCCACGCAGGAAGAAGTCGAGGACACCCTCGAAGGGTATGCCGAGTTGGCGCACACACCCGTCCTCGTCCATTGACCCGACAAAAGAGCGCTTCGGCGCTCTTTTTTTCTTCAGCCGGGGCATAGTGGCGGCCATGCTCCTTCGACACCCTTTCGCACTGACATTCCTCGCGTCGCTTATCGGTGCAACGGTGCTTTCAGGTTGCGCAGCCGGCACGCCGGCTGCCGACACCCCTGTCGCCCGTCGCGTGGCGACATTGTTGCCCACTGACGCCCTGCTGCTCGGCGAACAGCACGACGCCCCCGAGCACCACGCGATCGAACGTCAGACTGTCGAGGCGCTCACCGCCAACGGCCACCTTGCGGCGCTCGCCCTCGAAATGGCCGACACAGGCAACAGCACCGGCTATCTCGGCGCCGACGCGACCGAATCCCAAGTACAGACGGCGTTGAGCTGGAACGACAACGCCTGGCCCTGGACCGACTACGGGCCCGCCGTGATGGCCGCCGTGCGCGCTGGCGTGCCCGTGATTGGTGCCAACCTGCCGCGCGAGCACATGAAGGACGCGATGAAGGACGTTTCGCTCGACGCCCAACTCGCCGACGACGCCCGGGCGGCCCAGCGTGAGGCTGTGCGCAGCGGGCACTGCAACCTGCTTCCGGAGTCGCAGATCGTCCCGATGACGCGCATCCAGATCGCGCGCGACCGGTCGATGGCGCTAGCGATCGTCAAGGCGCGGGTGCCCGGCAAGACGGTGCTGCTGGTGAGCGGCGCCGGCCACGCCGACAAGGCGCTCGGGGTTCCGCAACACCTGCCGACCGACATCTCGGTGAAGGTAGTGCAGATGCAAGCCGGCGCGCCGCGCGCCACGGCGGACGTCTTCGACGTCGCGTGGCAAACGCCCGCACTGCCCGAAAAGGACTACTGCGCCGCGCTGCGGCCGGAGCGCCGCAGCCCGGGCTGATACCGCTTCGTCAGGCGTGCTTCTTGATCGCGTCGGCCAGCGTATTGACCAAGGCGTCGATGTGCGACTTCTCGACGATGTAAGGCGGCGCGATCACGAGCACGTCGCCCGCGGGCCGCACCAGAGCGCCGTTGTGGAAGCACTCGAGGAAGATGTCATAGGCGCGCTTGCCGGGCAAGCCCGCGATCGGCGCGAGTTCGACCGCCGCTGCGAGCCCCAGGCTGCGAATGCCGATGACGTTCGGCAGTCCCTTGAAAGTGCTGTGGAAGGCGTCGCCCAGCACCTTGCCCATTTCGCCCGCGCGCGCAAACAGCTGCTCTTTCTGGAACAGTTCCAGCGTCGCGATGGCGGCCGCGCAGGCAACCGGATGGCCCGAGTAGGTGTAGCCGTGGAAGAACTCCACCACGTGCTCGGGCGCTGACGTGTTCATCATCGCGTCGTAGAGCTTGTCGCGGCAGATCACGCCGCCCAGCGGAATCACGCCGTTGGTCACGCACTTCGCGAAATTCAGCATGTCGGGCACGACACCGTAATAGTCCGACGCGAAATTGGTGCCCATGCGCCCGAAACCCGTGATGACCTCGTCGAAGATCAGCAGGATGCCGTGCTTGTCGCAGATCTCGCGCAGCTTCTGCAGGTAGCCCTTGGGCGGCACGTACCAGCCGGCGGACCCGGCAATGGGTTCCACGATGATCGCGGCCACGTTGCTCGGATCGTGCAGCGGCAGGATGCGCTGTTCCAGGTCGGCCAGTGCATCCTCGGCCCAGACCGGCTCCTGGTTGTGGATGTACGCATGGTTGACCGGATCGTGGATGAAGCGCATGTGGTCCACGCGCGGCAGGAAGGCAGAGCCGAACACCTTGCGGTTGCCCGGGATGCCGCCCACCGACATGCCGCCGAAACCGACGCCGTGGTAACCCTTCTCGCGGCCGATGAAGACGTTGCGGTGGCCTTCGCCACGGGCGCGGTGATAGGCCAGCGCGACCTTCAGCGACGTGTCGGCGGCCTCGCTGCCCGAGTTGCAGAACAGCACCTTGTTGAGGTCGCCCGGCGCCATGGCGGCGATCATCTCGGCAGCCTTGAAAGCCTTGTCGTTACTGACCTGGAACGCCGTCGCGTAGTCGAGCGTGTCGAGTTGCGCCTTGATGGCCTCATTGATGGGCTTGCGGTTGTGGCCCGCGCCCACGCACCAGAGCGAGGAGATGCCGTCGATCACCTTGTGCCCGTCATGCGTGGTGAACTCCATCCCGTCGGCCGCCACGAAAACACGCGGGTCTTTCTTGAAGTGGCGGTTGGGGGTGAAGGGCAACCACTGGTTGTCCATGTTGAAGTCGTTGTAGGCCATGAATCGCTCCTGAGAGGTACGTTCTTGCTTGAAAAGGTTGATTTTGGCACCGGCCGCGTCAACCGTGCGCCCTGCGACAATGGCCGGCCTTATGAATCCCGCGTACATCCTTACCCTTTCCTGCCCCGATCGCACCGGCATCGTCCACGCTGTTTCCGGTTTCCTGCTCGATCGCGGCGGCAACATCGAGGAAGCAGCCCAGTACAACGACCACGGTACCGGCCTGTTCTTCATGCGCGTGCGCTTCGCGTGCGACCAAAGCGAAGCCGCGCTGCGCGAACAGATCGGCGAACTGGCGGCGAAATTCGGAATGCGCTGGAAGCTCTACGCCGCCGCCGAACCGATGAAGACGGTCATCATGGTCAGCAAGGAAGGCCACTGCCTCAACGACCTGCTCTTCCGCTGGAAGAGCGGCCTGCTCTCCATCGACGTGCGCGCCATCATCTCGAACCACCGCGACTTCTATCAGCTGGCGGCGAGCTACAACGTGCCCTTCCACCACATCCCGGTGACTGCCGCGACCAAGGCGCAGGGAGAGGCCAGGCAGCTCGAGATCATCGAGGCCGAGGGTGCCGACCTCGTGGTGCTGGCGCGCTACATGCAGATCCTGAGCAACGACCTGTGCGTCAAGCTCGCGGGCCGCGCCATCAACATCCACCACTCCTTCCTGCCCAGCTTCAAGGGCGCCAAGCCCTACTACCAGGCACATGACCGCGGCGTGAAGCTGATCGGCGCCACGGCGCACTACGTGACGGCCGACCTCGACGAAGGCCCGATCATCGAGCAGGACGTGGAGCGCGCCGACCACACCGACACGGTCGAAGACCTCACCGCACGCGGTCGCGACACCGAAAGCCAGGTGCTCGCGCGCGCCGTGAAGTGGCACAGCGAGCACCGGGTGCTGCTGAATGGCCACCGCACGGTGGTCTTCCGCTAAGTCAGTCGACCTTGATGTTGTTCGCCTGGATCACCTTGCGGTAGAGCTCGTACTGCGCGGCGATCGCGCGGCCGAATTCGTCGGGCGGCATGCCCCGCACCGTAATGCCCTGGGCGACCAGCTTGGCGTTGGTGTCCGGGTCATCCAACGCATGGCGCACCGCCGTGTATTGCCGATCGATGATCTCCTTCGGCGTCCCCTTGGGCGCAACCAGCGCGAACCACGAGTTGAAGAAGAAGTCCGGCAAGCCCGACTCGGCCACTGTCGGCACGTCCGGATACTGAGCCAGTCGCTTCTGCGTCGACACTGCGAGCAGGCGCAGCTTGCCGCCCTGTATCAGCGACGTGACCGTCCCCAGCCCCTGGAACGCGGCATCGACTTCTCCGCCGGCCACCGCGACCGCCGCCGGCGTCGCTCCTTTGTACGGCACGTGCGTCACGTTGATTCCTGCGCGCGAGGCGAACATCGCCATCGCGATGTGCTGCGGGCTGCCGCTCCCGCCTGAGCCGTAGTTGAGCTTGCCGGGCGATGCCTTCGCCGCCTTGATGAAATCGTCCACGGTGTGGAAGGGCGAATCGGGCTTGACCACCAGGCCCCATTCGATCGTGCCGACCAGCGAGATGGGCGCGAAGTCGGTCAGCGCATCCCAACCCGCCTTGGGATAGATGTGCGGAATCATCGTCAGCACGCTGTCGTTGAACCCGCCCAGGGTGTAGCCGTCCGGTGCCGCGTGCGCGACGCGATCCGCACCGATCAGGCCTGAAGAGCCGGGAATGTTCTCCAGCACGAAGGGCTGCCCGAGGTCGGAACCCATCTTCTGCGTGAGGACGCGTGCACCGTTGTCCACGGCACTGCCCGCCGCCAGCGGAATCACCATGCGGATCGGCTTGGTTGGATACGCCGACTGAGCGGATGCAAGCATCGCGGCGCTGCAGATCCATAGGCCGGCCAGAAGGCGTTGCAGGAATGTCATGGGAGTCTCCGTAGTTCTTATTTCTTTGAACGGCCGCGCGCTTCAGCGCAGCGCGGCGATGCCGAGCCGGGCGGCCAGCTGATCGAGATCATCGACCAGCGCGGCCGCGACCGGCACGCCGCTCTTCTCGTACGCCGCGCGTCGGCCATGGCTTTGCTCGCCGGGCAGCCAGATGCGCTCCACGCCCGGCAGGCGCTCGCTGTTGCGGATGTCGCGCACCAGCGCGTCGACGGCCGCCTTGAACGGCCCCGCCCCGCCGAAAGCTGCGAGATCGATCACGAGGATGGCCTGTCCGGTATTGGTGGGCGTGACGTGATCGGCGTTGAAATCGATCAGGTCGCGCCCCATCGCGGCGCCTTGCAGCGTACCGGCCAGCAGGCCGACGATGAGCGCGAGACCGTAACCCTTGTGGCCGCCGATCGGCAACAGAAACCCCTCGTTCGACCGCTTGGGGTCAGTGAGCGGACGCCCCTGGCGATCGATCATCCAGCCCTCGGGCATCGGCTCGCCGCGCTTGGCCTTGGCCTTGACCTTGCCGTAGGCCGCGACGGTCGTTGCCATGTCGAGCACGACGGCAGGCTCCTCTCCGGCGGGAATCCCCGCGGCGATGGGGTTGGTCGACAGCAGCATCTCCATGCCGCCCCAGGGCGCCATGTGGTTGGCGTTGCCGACCGCGAAGTACAGCCCGATCATGTCGTGCGCCACCGGCATGCGCGCGTAGAGCGAAGCGGGTCCCGCGTGGTTGCTGGCGCGCGTGCCCACCCAGGCGACACCAGCACTGCGCGCTTTCTCGATGGCGATGCGCACCGCGTGCGACACCACCAGATGGCCCATGCCGTTGTCGCCATCCACCACCGCCATGGCGGCACGCTCCTCGACCACGCGAATATGGGGCCGAACGTTGATGCCGCCGGCCTCGATGCGCTGGACGTACTGCGGCAGACGGATGATCCCGTGGCCGTCCGAACCCTGCAGGTCGGCCTCGGCCATCAGGCCAGCGACGCAATCCGCATCGTCGCGGGAAAGGCCCACCCGCTCCAGCGCCTCGGCGGTGAAACGCCGCAGGCGCTCACCGGGAATCCATATGGTTTTGCTATCGGTTGTCATATGTCGCGGCAGTCTAGGTAAGCGCTACACCGTCGTCCAATGCCGAATCGGTTCGGAGCCATATCATTTTGCGATTGCTCCCATCGACAGGCAGCCGCCATGAACCTTCGCACCCTGCGCTATTTCGTCGCCATTGCCGATGCCGGCAGTTTCACCGCCGCGGCGACGGCGCTTTCCATCGCCCAATCCGCGTTGACGCGGCAATTGCGCGATCTGGAGACGGAACTGGGCGTCCAACTCCTGCAGCGCGGTCCGCGCGGCGTTCGGCTGACCCAGGAAGGCGCAACCCTTTACGAATCGGCGCAGCGCATGCTGGCCGAGTCGGCGCGCGTGAGGCAGTTGTTGACGAACGGCGATGCCAATTCGGCGTCCACGGTGGTGCTCGGCGTGTCGCCGACGCTCACGCGGGTGCTCCTGCCCGGCGTGTTCGAGCGCTGTCATCACGGCCTGGCCGGCATTCGGCTGGTCGTGCGCGAGGCCTTCACGCCGCAATTGCTGGAGAGCCTCGAACGGGGCAGGATCGACCTGGCGGTGGTGACCAACCCCGAGCCCAACCGCGCCCTCGCCCATCAACCACTGCTGGCCGAGCCCTTCGCGCTCATCACGCCAATGGAAGCCAACACACCGCCGGTGGTGCCGCTGGCCGCGCTCGCCAAGGTTCCGCTGCTGATGACGCGGCTGCATCGCGGCATCGTGGAAAGAACCCTCGCGCCGCTCGGCACACGGCTCAATATCCAAGCAGAGATCGACTCGGTCGATGCCATCCGCGAACTCGTGCTTCAAGGCCGATGGGCGACGGTCATGCCGGTGTCGGTCTTCAAGGAACAGCGCCAAGGCACGGTGCGCCTGTCGGAAGTCTCCGGCGTGCAGTTGCATCGCATGCTGATGCTGGCCACGCGCATCGAGCGCGCGCAGAACGCGGCCATCGCCGTGGTGGCCGACGTGGTGCGGGCCGAGGCCGGCAAGCTCGCGGCGGCTGGCGTTTTCAGCTTCGGATCGGCGCCCGTGGCGGCCAAGACGGAGACAATGGCGGCATGAACACAGCGTCGGTCGAAACCGGGAACGCCTCCGTCTCCCGCAGAGAACTTCAGGCCAGGGTGGTGAGCGCCTTGCAGGCGAAGCTCCCATCGCACGCCGTCCTGTCGAACGACGAGGACACCGTCCCTTATGAATGCGATGGCCTCACGGCCTACCGCCAGCGTCCGCTGGTCGTCGCGCTGCCCGAAAACGAAGCGCAGGTGCAGGCCGTGCTCAAGACCTGTCATGCGCAGGGCGTGCCCATCGTGGCGCGCGGCGCGGGCACGGGTCTCTCCGGCGGCGCGATGCCGAACGCGCTCGGCGTCACGTTATCGCTCGCCAAGTTCAACCGCATCCTCAAGATCGATCCAGTGAGCCGCACGGCCGTCGTGCAATGCGGCGTGCGAAATCTCGCGATCAGCGAGGCGGCGGCGCCCTTCGGCCTCTACTACGCGCCCGATCCTTCGAGCCAGATCGCCTGCACCATCGGCGGCAACGTGGCGGAGAACTCGGGCGGCGTGCACTGCCTCAAGTACGGCCTGACGCTGCACAACGTGTTGCGCGTGCGCGGCTTCACGGCCGAGGGCGACCCGATCGAGTTCGGCAGCGAGGCGCTCGACTGCGCCGGACTCGACCTGCTGGCGCTCGTGATCGGCAGCGAAGGCATGCTGGCCGTGACCACCGAAGTGACCGTCAAGCTCGTGCCGAAGCCGCAGTTGGCGCGCTGCATCATGGCCAGCTTCGACGATGTGCGCAAAGCCGGCGATGCGGTCGCCGCAGTGATCGCGGCCGGCATCATCCCGGCGGGGCTGGAGATGATGGACAAACCCATGACTGCCGCAGTCGAAGACTTCGTGCACGCGGGCTACGACCTCGATGCCGCGGCGATCCTTCTGTGCGAATCCGACGGCACGCCCGAGGAGGTCGAGGAGGAAATCGGCCGCATGACCGACGTGCTGCGCGGCTGCGGCGCCACCGCGATCGCCTGCAGCGAGAACGAAGAGGAGCGCCTCCGGTTCTGGAGCGGCCGCAAGAACGCGTTCCCCGCATCGGGCCGAATCAGCCCGGACTACATGTGCCTGGACTCGACCATCCCGCGCAAGCGGCTCGCCGACATCCTGTTGGCCATCCAGGAGATGGAAAAGAAATACAACCTGCGCTGCTGCAACGTGTTCCACGCGGGCGATGGCAACCTGCATCCGCTGGTGCTGTTCGACGCGAATGATCCCGACGAGCTTCACCGCTGCGAGTTGTTCGGCGCCGACATCCTCGAGACCAGTGTTGCGATGGGCGGCACGGTGTCGGGCGAGCATGGCGTCGGCGTCGAGAAGCTCAACAGCATGTGCGTGCAGTTCACGGCGGCCGAGAACGAGCAGATGTTCGGGGTGAAGCGCGCCTTCGACCCGGCGGGTCTCTTGAACCCCGGCAAGGTGATTCCGACGCTGCAGCGCTGCGCCGAATACGGCAAGCAGGTGTTCCGCGGCAGCAAGCCGCAGCCGTTCGCCGATCTTCCGCGCTTTTGAGATGAACGGATTGCGCGGCATGGCCTGGCTGCTGGTGTTCCAGTCTGCCGGCGAGGTTCTTTCGCGAGGCTTGTCCTTGCCTCTTCCGGGGCCCGTGCTCGGCATGATGCTGATGCTCGCAGGCTTGCGTTTTTCCGTTGTGCGCGAGCCGGTGGCCGAATGCGCGACGTTTCTGCTCGGTCACCTTTCGCTGCTTTTCGTTCCGGTCGGCGTGGGCGTGATGACGCACCTCGCGCTGCTCAGCCAGTTCGGCGGGCGGATGCTCGTGATCATCGCGCTGTCGACGTGGATCGGGCTGGCCGTCACGGCGCTGGTGCTTTACTGGCCGGACCGCAAACAAAAAGCGTGAGGGAAGCCTGAACATGCCGCGTTTCGTCGAACTCTGGATCTATCTATCGGCCACGCCGCTCTTCGGCCTCACCGCGACGCTGGTCGTGTATCTGCTCGCGAATGCGGCGTACACACGGCTCGGTGCGGCGCCTTGGGCCAATCCGGTGCTGTGGTCGGTGATCGTGCTGGCGAGCGGACTGCTGCTCACGCATGTGGACTACCAGACCTACTTCGCAGGCGCGCAGTTCATTCACTTCCTGCTCGGGCCGGCCGTGGTCGCGCTGGCGTGGCCGCTGTGGCAGCGGCGCGCCGAGTTGCGTGCGCGCTTCGGTCGGCTGGTGCTCGCATCGCTGCTGGGGGGCGCGGCCGCTGGCGGTTCTGCCGTGGCATTGGGTTGGGCGATGGGGTTGCCGCACGACGTGGTGCTGTCGCTCGCACCCAAGTCGGTGACGGCGCCCGTTGCGATGGGGATCGCCGAAAAGATCGGCGGTATTCCGGCACTTTCGGCTGTGTTCGCAGTGCTGACCGGCATGATCGGCGCGCTGTCCGGCAAGTACCTCTTCGACGCGCTGCGAATCAGCACCAGCACTCAAGGCTACGCCGCGCGCGGTTTCGGCCTGGGTACGGCCGCGCACGGCATCGGCGCAGCCAGGGCGCTGCACGTCAATGCGGATGCCGGTGCCTACGCCGGTCTCGCACTGGGCATGCAGGTGGTGCTTGCGGCGCTGCTGATGCCACTGGTCTTTCGCCTCTTCTGAGCGAAGCAGAAAAAAGCCGGCCCATGCAATTCGCATGGCCGGCTTCTTGTTTTGCGCCCAAGGCGCGTGGATTACAGCGCGAGGGGGTTGCCACGTGCCGCAGCACGTGCCTCGGCGCGCACAGCATCGCGGTTGACGGTGCTGGCCAGAATCGGTGCCACACCGGCCGAGGCGCCTTCCGCATACGGGTCGGCGCTGTGCGCAGCGGCAACACCCTGGTTGCGCACGGCCGAGCGGGTGCTGGCGCTCACTACAACCGCCGGGACGCCCGACTCGGCGCCGTCGGCATAGGGGTTGACCTGGTGTGCTGCGGTCACAGCATCGGCGCGGACCGTTGCGCGGCTGTTTGCCGACACGAGCGGATGCACGCCTTCGTAGGTTTCTGCTTGGGCGCCGGCTGCGGCCAGGAGAGTGAGGGCGGCTGCGGCGATGATCTTCGAGGTCTTCATTTCAATGTCCTTTGACTGTTTAGGATGATTTCGAACCGGTCTTGGGTGGGGGCGGCCCTTGGAGGGCGGCCACCTCGCTCGGGGGCCCTGTTCACCCAGAACTGCTTGCTTGCTGTTCTGTGGGATGAATTGTGCGCCTGATTTCTTAGTAGAAACCCTAATGAATCCGAACTGCCGTGTTAACGAAATTGAAACAGTCAAGAGAACTGGAGCGAGAACTCACTTCTCGCTGAGGGCGCCGCGCCTCAGGCGGCGCCCTTGCGGAGATCAGCTTCGGGACGGATTGTTCGGCCGATGGTCATACCGGTTCGGCACGCCGTCGTGATCGTTGTCCCATCCGCCGGCCTGGTATTCCCAGCGGCCGCCGCGCTCGTGCCATTGGGGAGCGCGGTAGGCGTAGCCCGGCCTCGCGTGCATCCAGTTGCCGCCTTGCCAGACGTATCGCCCATGGTTCCACTCGTAGTGGCCAGGCGCCCACACGTAGCCGGGGCGGGGCGGCGGCACGCGCTCATAGCGCGGCGCCGGCGGCGGCCCCACCTGCACCGAGATCACGGCCTGCGCCTGGGCGGCGGTCGGCACGACCATGGCGCCAACGGACAGAAGTGACGCAGCGCCCATCGCAAAAGTGACAGCCAGTTTTTTCATGAGGACTCCTTTGAGTTGCTGGAGACTTCATCCTCCCTGCCTCAAGTGTACCGTTCGTAAGCCGCCGACGAAGTCTTGTGTAAACCTGTGTCGACCGAATTTGCGATGGGATGGCTATTTCTGGAGTGCGCGCAGGTCGATCGCATCGGCCATCGCCGCATGGCCCGAAGCGCTCGGATGCAAGTGATCACCCAGGTCGTAGACCGGCTTCAGCGACTGCGGGTCGGCGGGATCTCGCAACGCAGCATCGAAATCGATGACGCCGTCGATGCCCTGCTGGCCGCGGATCCAGCGATTCACTGACTGTCGCCGAATCTCCTTCTCCTCATTCCAGTAGGCCGAGCCCTTGAAGGGCAGCAGCGTGCCCAACAGCACCTTGACGCCCCAGGCACGCGACTGGTCGATCAACTGCTGCAGGCCAGCGGTGATCTGATCAACAGTCGGAGCGCCGAGGCGCCCGCCTGAATCCTGCAAGGTCAAGCCGATGTCGTTGATGCCGATGAGGATGATGACGTGGGTCACGCCGCTCTGTCCCAGCACGTCGCGCTCGAAGCGCTCGACGCCCTTGGCCCCGGCACCGTCGCTGAGCAGACGATTGCCCGAAATGCCCTCGTTGAGCACCGCGAACAGCCCTGCGCTGCCCGGCCTTCCGCGCAAGCGCAATGCCAGCCGCTCGGGATAGCGCACGGCATGCCCATCGCCCACGATGCCCGCGCCCTCGGTGATCGAATCGCCGAACGCGACCACGACGCGCGAGGCCCGGGGGCCAACCACATCCAGACCGGTCACGATGTGGTTCCATCCCGAACGTGTGGCATGGGTCCAGTTGGCTTGCCGGACGGCATCGCCCGGCGTGATCCAGGTCGCGCCGGGTGTCAGGTGATGCACGGTCGCGAACGACACCGGCGCATCGACGTGAAAACTGACCGAGACGGCCTGGTCCGGCGCCACGGCGAATGAGGTCGCATCGCTCCACACCTCCCTGCCCGGCGCGATCGTGACGTCGGCACGCCCGCCGAATCGCAAACTTTGCAGCGTGCCGGGGGAAACGGCATTTCCGCCGGTACTGCGCGCCACGCTCGCCGACGCGATATGCAGAGGCATGTTGCCGAAGCGATTGGAAAACCGCACCCTGACGCGCTGTCCGCCCAAGGTGGGCTGCAGACCCTGGCGCAATGTCAGGTTGTCGAGCAAAGGTGGGGGCGACGAGGGCGCACCGCTCCACGGAAGCGCCTGTGCGTAGTCCTGCGGCGCCGCGGCCCAACTCCCGGTCCAGCGCACCTCATCGCGCGCCTGCGCGAGTGCCGGCGGATTCGCCAGCAGCACGCTCAGCAGCAGCGCGCCAAGGAGTCGTGCAACGAGGTTCATGCGCAAAGCAGCGCAGTTTACGGAATCCTCTTCACCAGGTGTCGACGTACGCCGCGGCCGGACGGCGCGACGCGGCGGACGAGGCCAACCCACGCACCAGCCAGGCCCGGGTGTCGGCCGGATCGATGACGGCGTCGATCTCCAGCGTCTGCGCCATGTGGATCGCCTCGCCGTTCGCATACTGCTGCGCAACCAGCTTCTTGAACAGCGCATCGCGCTCCGGCCCTTCGGCAGCGGCTTCGAGTTCCTTGCGGAAGCCCAGCCGCACCGCACCTTCGAGCCCCATGGCACCGAACTCGCCGGTGGGCCATGCCACGGTGAACACCGGTGCATCGAAGCCGCCTGCCGTCATCGCCTGCGCGCCGAGTCCATAACCCTTGCGCAACACGACCGCGAAATACGGCACGCGCAGATGCGAGGCCACCATGAACATGCGGCACACATGCCGCACCTGGGCCTGCGCCTCGACCTCCGGGCCGACCATAAAGCCGGGCGTGTCGCACAGCGCCACCAGCGGCAGGCCATGCGCGTTGCAAAGCTGCATGAATCGCGCGGCCTTGTCTGCGGCATCGACGTCGATCGCACCGCCGAGGTGGTGCGGGTTGTTCGCGAGCAGCCCGACCGGCTTGCCTTCGATGCGCGCCAGCGCCGTCACGATGCCGGCCCCGAAGCCGGCGCGCAGTTCCAGCAGCGAGCCGGTGTCGACCACGCCACGCATCGCGGCACGCACGTCATAGACACGCAGGCGGTTCTCGGGAATGGCGTGACGCAGCGCGCGCTGGTCGGCGCATTCCCACTCGCTCGTCGGACCTTGGAAATACGAAAGGTACTGCTTCGCGGCGGCCACCGCGTCGGCCTCGTTCTTCACGAGGATGTCGATCACGCCGTTGCGCGACTGCACGCTGCTCGGCCCGATCTGCTCCGGCGCGAAGGTACCGAGACCGCCGCCCTCGATCATCGCGGGGCCGCTCATGCCGATGTTGCTGGCTTCGGTGGCGATGATCACATCCGCGCAGCCCAACAGCGCCGCATTGCCCGCGAAGCAACGCCCGTGAACGATACCGACCACCGGCACCTTGCCCGAAAGCGCCGCGAACTGGCTGAAGGTGTGGTTGTTCAGGCCCGCGACGATGGGCATGTCGGTGTCGCCGGGCCGTCCGCCGCCACCTTCGGCGAACAGCACCACCGGCAACGCCAGCTGGTGCGCGATGCCCAGCATGCGGTCGGTCTTGTGATGGTTGCGCATGCCCTGCGTGCCCGCGAGCACGGTGTAGTCGTAGGACATGACCACGCAGCGCGATTTCTCGGGCCCGAACTGCTTCGCGTTGATGCTGCCGATGCCGGTCACCATGCCGTCGGCGGGTGTGTTGGCGATCAGGTCTTCGAGCGAGCGGCGGCGCGTCTGCGCGGCGATCGCCAAGGCGCCGTATTCGCTGAAGTTTCCCGGCTCGTCGGCCAGGTCGCAAAGGTCCGCGATGTTGGCGCGAGCGGTGCGCCCGCCCTGCGCATGACGCTTCGCCACCGCGGCGGCGCGGTTCTCGTCGAGCGTGAACGCGTGGCGCTCGATCACCTTCTGCAGGTCGGGGCGGATCTCGTCGA
Source organism: Variovorax sp. 05L425 (assembly GCF_056397705.1). Classification (NCBI taxonomy): domain Bacteria; kingdom Pseudomonadati; phylum Pseudomonadota; class Betaproteobacteria; order Burkholderiales; family Comamonadaceae; genus Variovorax; species Variovorax sp. 05L425. The sequence goes on from NZ_JBFTNY010000005.1 coordinate 153,565, forward strand.
GGTCGCGCTCCGTGCGCGCTTCGGCTTCGATGGCATGCGCATCCACGGCCTCCAGCTTCACCAGCGACTGGCCTTCGACGAGGTAGTCGCCCGGCTCCGCCAGGAGCGCGACCACGCGCCCCGCGGCCGGCGCGTGCAGGAGATGCTCCATCTTCATGGCTTCGAGCACGCCGATCTGCGCGCCAGCCGGCACGACGTCGCCGACATCGACTTCGAATTGCATGAGCTTGGCCGGCATCGGCGCCTTGACCATGAGGCCGTCGTCCTCATCCTGCAACACGGCCTGCGCAGCCTGGATCGCCGCAGGACGCGCGTGCTTCGCGGCGGCCGCGTCCACTTGCGCGGCAGCGGCGAGCAGATCGGCCAGGTGCGCCTCGACGAATCGCGTGTGCACCGCCTGCGTTGCGAATTCCGGCCGCATCGCGATGGCCTGCAGCAGCGAGAGGTTGGTCGTGATGCCGTCGATGTGGCACTCCTCCAGCGCGCGCAGCGAGCGCCGCACCACGTCGGCAAAGCGCGCGGACGACGAGTGAACGATCAGCTTGGCAAGCAGCGTGTCGTAGTGCGGCGAAGGCGCGAGGCCGGCATAGCCATGCGTGTCGACACGCACGCCAGGACCGGCCGGAAGATCGAAGCGCGTCAGCGCGCCGCCGGATGGCCGCGCGTTGCCTTGCGCATCGAGCGTCTCGGCGTTGACGCGCCACTGCACCGCGAACCCGCGCTGCGGCGCTGTGCGGCCCGTCTCGACCGCAAGATCGGCAATGGTTTGCCCCATCGCGACACCGATCTGCAATTGCACGAGGTCCAGGCCCGTCACCGCTTCGGTCACGGTGTGCTCGACCTGCAATCTCGGATTGGCTTCGATGAAGACATAGGGCAGCGTCGACGAATGCTCGTCGACGAGGAATTCGAAGGTGCCCAGGCTCTGGTAGCCCACCGCCTTGGCCATGCGAAGCGCCGCCTCCGTGACCTGCTCGCGGAGCGCCTCCGGCAGCGAAGGGCTCGGCGCGATCTCGACCAGTTTCTGGAAGCGCCGTTGCAGCGTGCATTCGCGCTCACCCAGGCTGGCGACGGACTGTCCGTCGCCGATCACCTGCACTTCGATGTGGCGCGCGTTGCGCATCAAGCGCTCGACGTAGACGCCCTCGACGCCGAAAGCCGCCTTGGCCTCCGACATGCAGCGTGCGTGCGCCTCGGGCAGTTCGTCGGCATTCAGCACTGCGCGCATGCCGCGTCCGCCGCCTCCGCCGATGGCCTTCACCATCACGCCCGCGCTTTCGGCCTGCTGCGCAGCGAAGAAAGCCTGCGCCTCGGCCAGCGTCACCGCACCGACGCTGCCGGGCATCACCGGCACATCGCATTGCTCGGCCAGCGCACGCGCACGTGCCTTGTCGCCGAACAGCGCGAGCTGGTCCGGCGTCGGGCCGATGAAGCGCAGGCCGGCTTCGGCGCAGGCCTTGGCGAAGTCCGCGCGCTCGCTCAGGAAGCCGTAGCCGGGATGCACCGCATCGCAGCCGTGGTCGCGTGCAACCGCGATCAGGGCCGCCATGTCGAGGTACGCCGAAGGACCGGTCGCAGGCAATGGCACCGCGACGTCGGCCAACTGCACGTGGAGTGCCGATGCGTCGTCCTTCGCGTGGACGGCAACACTCTCGATGCCGAGGTCGCGCAGCGCGCGCACCAGCCGCACCGCTATTTCGCCGCGATTGGCAATCAGGACTTTCTTCATCATCTGTCAGTCTTTGAGGAGGCGGCGCAGTACTTTTCCGGCGCCGGTGGTTGGCAGCGCGTCGATGAACTTCACCGCTCGCGGCGCCTTGTAAGTGGCCATGTTCTCGCGCGACCAGGCGATCAGCGCATCGGCATCGAGTTCCGCGCCGGGCCTCTTCACGATGAAGGCCTTCACCACCTCGCCCTTGTCCGCATCGGGCTGCGCGATGACCGCGGCCTGCGCGACGGCCGGATGCTTGATCAGGATGGTTTCCACCTCTTCGGGGAACACGCTGTAGCCCGAGACCTTGATCATTTCCTTGAAGCGGCCGATGAAGGTGAGGTAGCCGTCGGCATCGAGCTTGCCCATGTCGCCGGTGTGAACCCAGCCGTTGCGCAGCGTTGCGGCCGTGGCCTCGGGCTTGTTCCAATAGCCCTTGAATGAGCCCGCGCTGGCGAGCACGATCTCCCCGACCTCACCCACCGGCTTGTCCTCGCCCGTGTCGGTGTCGATGATGCGAATCGTGACGCCCGGCACCGGAATGCCCTGCGTACCCCAACGCGGTGCGTAGTGCGGCGTGTAGGTGTCGCAGGTGTGGGTCTCGCTCAGGCCGTAGGCGGCCTCGAAAGAACTGCAGTTCTTCGCAAAGCCGCGCCATTGCTGCGCCAGCGGCTCGGTGAAGGCGATGCCGAAGCTGGTCACCGGATTCATGCGCAGGCTCGAGAGGTCGATGTTCGCGATGCCTTCGACCTGCATGCAAGCGACGTTCATCGGTGCGATGCTGTACCACCAGCTCACCTTGTAGCGTTCGATCGCCCGCAGCGCGGCGCGCGGCTCGAAGCGATGCAGCAGCACGGACGTCGCGCCGGTGAACACCGGCACATTGACGCCCATCAGCATGCCCGCGATGTGATAGAGCGGCGCGATCGAGAGCAGCACATCGCTGGCGGTGACGCCGTTGCAGTCCGCGGCGGCACGGGTCTTGAAGAGCGCGTTTCCGTAGGTCAGCATCGCGCCCTTCGGCAGCCCGGTGGTGCCGGACGTGTAGGTCATGAGCGCCACGTCATCGAGCGTGATCTCGACCGGTGCGGGATGCTTGCCGCTCTTCGTCACGGCAAGGAAGTCCTCGCAGCCGGCGGGCACACTGCGCGGCTCGCGCTGTGCCGCAACGAGATCGGCGGGCACGTCGAGCGTCGGCGTGACGGGCAGCAGATCGGCGTAGTGCACGACGAACACATGCTCCAGTGCACTCGCCGCGCGCACCTTGTCGACCACCGGCAGGAGCGACGACGCGGCAACGATCACGCGTGCCTTCAGGTCATTGACCTGATAAGCCAATTCGTGCTCCTTGTTGAGCGGGCCGCTCGGGCACACGATGGCGCCGATCTTCTGGATACCGAAGTGCGCCACGAGGTACTGCGGGCAGTTGTTGAGAAAGAGCACGACCGGATCGCCCTTGCGAACGCCGATCGCCTGGAGCCGCGCCGCGAAAGCATCGCTCGCGGCGTCCAGCTCGGCGTAGCTCGTCGCGTGGCCGTACCAGATGCAGGCCGGGTGATCGCCACGCTCGCGCGCGTGCGTGCGGAGGTACTCGTGCAGCGGCTGCTGCGGGCGATCGGGAAGCTGGGTTGTCTCCATGGCGTCACTCTCACAGGGTTATCGATAGGGCTTGGCCGCTTGCCATGGCCCCATGGTGCACCAACAATCCTACCCATGGGTATAACTTCGGCGACACGGCACAAACCCTCTCACCAACCCCCTGAGCGCGGCAATGCGCCTTCCGGGAGAACCGACCTGCCGCAGGGCACGGGACGGCAGCGCACCGCCACTGCCGGCACCGACGTGCAGCGCGAACGCATCCTGCAGGCAGCGGCGCAACTCTTCGCGGCGCAGGGCTATGCGAACACGACGATGGCGCAGATCGTGCGCGCGCTGGACGCCACCAAGCCTTTCGTCTACTACTACTTCCGCGACAAGCAGGAGATCTTCGAGACGCTGTCGTGGCGGCCTGCGGTCGATTGTTTCACCTCGACGGATTTCGCGCAGGACGACAAGCGCCGCGCCGTCGAGAAAGTCAAGGAAGGCATCGAACGCCTGATCCGCGCGACGGTCTCGCACCACCCCTGCGCCTTCTTCGCCTACAAGGAGCCGCAGGTCTATCGCCCCGAGTACATTGCTGCGCAGAAGAAGCTGGCCCATCACTTCTACGACCAGTTGTTCCCGCTGCTGGAGCAGGCGCGCGCCGATGGCGACCTCGATTTCGGCGAGACCAAGATCACCGCTTTCGCCGCGCTCAGCCTGCCGGGCTTTCTCTACAGCTGGTACCGGCCCGACGGCCGCCTGTCGCCCGACGAAGTGGTGGCGGAGCTGTCGAGGCTCGCATGGCGAGTGCTCGGCCTGCGCGAGCGCGACGGCTGACCGAAGCGCCGCCTCATTCGGGATAGAGCCGGCCAGTGAGCGTGGCGCTCGCCTTGCGCAGCGCCGGCAGGAAGGCATCGCGAAGCTCGAGCAGTTCCATCCGCTCGGCGCGCACGGCGATGCTCATCGCGGCCACCGTCACGCCGCTGCGGTCGAATACCGGCACCGCCATCGAACGCACGCCCAACTCCAGTTCGCCGTCATTGCCGGCATACCCTTCCTCGCGGCAGCGCGCGATCAGGGCCAGCACTTCGTCGGTCTCGAACACCGTGCGCGGCGTGAGACGGCGACGCGGCATTGCATGCACGCGCTGCGCTGCTTCGTCGGGCGGCAGGCTCGCCAGCAGCACGCGCCCGAGCGCCGAGCAATAGGCCGGCAGCCTGGAGCCGATGCCCAGCCCCGTGCTGAGGCTGCGCCGCGCGGTCGAGCGCGCGATGATGATGGCGTCGTCCTCCAGCAGCGTCCCGAGCGAGGCCGATTCGCGCGTGCGCTCCGAGAGCGCATCCAGCAGCGGCTGCGCCATCGAGGGCGTCGGCCGCGATGCGAGATAGGCGTGGGCAACGAGCAGGACCTTCGGCATCAGCCAGAAGCGCTTGCCGTCGCTGTCCAGGTAGCCCAGGGCGCGCAAGGTCAGCAGCGAGCGCCGGGCCGAAGCCGGCGACCCGCCGATGAGCCGCGCCACCTCCGACACCGTGAGGCGGCTGTGCTGGCGGCCGAAACAGGTCAGCACGTCCAATCCCTTTTGCAGCGACGCCACGAAGTTCTTGTCCACGGGCTCCAAGGCAGGAGCGGCAGGAGCGGCAGGAGTGGTATCGCTGAGGTGATTTTTGCGCATAGCGCAAATCTAGCTTGTTTGTCTTGCGCTGCGTCAAGACACTTCCCCCACCCCGATGAACGACTGACACGGAGACAGACACACATGTTCAAACACTTCGCCCGGCGCCTTGGCGCGGCTTGCGTGGCCGGCGCCTTCCTGGCGGGCGCCGCCGCGGCCCAGAACGGCAAACCCCTGAGGATCGTGGTTCCCTTTCCGGCCGGCGGCACGGCAGACATCCTTCCCCGCGTGGTGGCAGCCAAGCTGCGCGGCAGCTTTCCCGACGGCGTCATGATCGAGAACCGCACCGGCGCCGGCGGCAATATCGGCGCCGAGGTGGTCTACAACGCCCCGCCGGACGGCGAGACGCTGCTGGCTTCGCCGCCAGCGCCGATCGCGATCAACCAGCATCTCTACCGCAAGCTCAGCTTCGATCCCACGAAGTGGGTGCCCGTCACCATGATCGCGACGGTGCCGAACGTGCTGGTGATCAACCCCAAGCTGCCGGTGCACAGCGTGCCCGAACTCATCGCCTACCTGAAGGCCAATCCCGGCAAGCTCAGCTACGGCTCGCAGGGCAACGGCACCACGTCGCACCTGACGGCCAGCATGTTCATGCAACTGACGGGGACCGAGATGGTGCACGTGCCCTACAAGGGCACCGCGCCCGCGCTTGTCGATCTCATTGGAGGACAGATCGACGTGTTCTTCGACAACCTGAGTTCGTCGCTGCCGTTCCACCAGAGCGGCAAGTTGCGCATCCTCGCAATTGCCGACGAGCAACGCTCGCCCGCGCTGCCCAACGTGCCCACCTTTGCCGAACAGAAGTTGCCGGCCATGAATGCCGTGACCTGGTTCGCCCTGGTCGCTCCGCCCGGCACCCCAGCGGCCAAGGTGCAAGCCACGCAGAAGGCCTTCGCCGATGCGCTCGCACTGCCGGACGTCAAGCGGCAGTTTGCCGAACAGGGCGCCGAGCCGCGCGGTTGGGACAGCGCTCGAACCGGCCAGTTCATCCAGGCCGAATCGGCCAAGTGGGCCAAGGTCATCAAGAACGCCAACGTGACCATCGACTGACACCATGACAGACGCACTTCAATCCCAACCGATCCAGTGGGCCGGCCCCGGTCTCACGCGCATTCCCTTCGCGCTCTACAGCGATGCGCAGACGGCGGCAGATGAGCAGGCGCGCATCTTTCGCGGCGAAGTCTGGAACTACCTGTGCCTGGAAGCTGAACTGCCCGACGGCGGCAGCTACCGCACGACCTTCGCCGGCGAGACGCCCGTCGTGGTCGTGCGCGACGACGACGGCGAGATCTATGCCTTCGAGAATCGTTGCGCGCACCGCGGTGCATTGATTGCGCTCGAAAAGTCCGGCCGCGCCGAGAACTTCCAGTGCGTCTATCACGCCTGGAGCTACAACCGCCAGGGCGACCTCACAGGCATCGCGTTCGAGAAGGGCGTCAAGGGCCAGGGCGGCATGCCGGCAGGCTTCTGCAAGGAAGAACACGGCCCGCGCAAATTGCGCATCGCAACCTTCTGCGGCCTGGTCTTCGGCAGCTTCAGCGAAGACGTGCCCGGCATCGAGGAATACCTCGGCGACGAAATCTGCGCGCGCATCGAACGCGTGCTGCACAAACCGGTCGAGGTCATCGGCCGCTTCACGCAGGCGCTGCCGAACAACTGGAAGCTCTACGTCGAGAACGTCAAGGACAGCTACCACGCCAGCTTGCTGCACCTGTTCTTCACCACCTTCGAGCTCAATCGCCTGTCGCAAAAGGGCGGCGTGATCGTCGACGAGAGCGGCGGACATCACGTCAGCTATTCGATGATCGATCCGGCCGCGGAAAAAGATGCCTCCTACAAGGAGCAGGGCCTGCGCTCTGACACCGATCGCTATCGCCTCAAGGATCCGACGCTGCTCGCCGGATTCACCGAGTACGGCGACGGCGTGACGCTGCAGATCCTCTCCGTCTTCCCCGGTTTCGTGCTCCAGCAGATCCAGAACTGCCTGGCGGTGCGCCAGGTGCTGCCCAAGGGCGTGGAGCGCACCGAGCTCAACTGGACCTACCTGGGCTATGCCGACGACACGCCCGAGCAGCGAACGGTCCGGCTCAAGCAGTCGAACCTGATCGGCCCGGCCGGCTTCATCTCGATGGAAGACGGTGCGGTCGGCGGCTTCGTGCAGCGCGGCATCGCCGGCGCGCACGACCATGACGCGGTCGTCGAAATGGGCGGCGACAGCGCCGCATCCAGCGAAGGTCGCGCCACCGAAGCCTCCGTGCGCGGCTTCTGGAAGGCCTATCGCCACCACATGGGCAGCTGAAAGCGGAGCACCTTCAATGATCGACCTTCTGGCGCTCTGCGCTTTCAACGCCGCCTACGCCGACGCCATCGACAGCGATGCGCTCGAACGATGGCCCGACTTCTTCGCCGACGACGGCCAGTACCGCATCACGCACATCGAAAACGAGCGCGAGGGCCTGCCGGCCGGCATCGTCTACGCCGACTCGCGCGCGATGCTGGAAGACCGCATCGCGGCCCTGCGCGAAGCCAATATCTACGAGCGCCAGCGCTACCGGCACCTGTTGGGCATTCCCTTGCTGCTGAAAGCCGAAGACGACCACGCCGAGGCGCGCACGCCATTCATGGTGGCGCGCATCATGGCGACCGGCCAGACGGATGTATTCGCTACCGGGTATTACCAGGACCGATTCGTGCAACAGGACGGACGGCTGCGGCTGCAGTCTCGCGTGGCCGTGTGCGACAGCACGGTGACGGACACATTGCTCGCATTGCCGCTGTGAACGCGACCGCTCTGCCCACATCGACGCGCCGCCGGCTCGCGCTCGCGGCCGGCGATCCCAACGGCATCGGCCCGGAGATCGCGCTCAAGGCCATGGCGGCGCTGCCGGCCGAAGCGCGGGCCGGCATCACCTTGTACGGACCGGGCAGCGTGCTCGAGCGCACCGCTGCTGTTCTGGGCCATTCCGCGCTGCTTCGCGAACTGCGCGTCAACGATGTGGGCGAACTGCCGGCGGCGGTTGCCCGGCCCGGTCGCATCGAAGCGGCTGCAGGCGCGTCTGCCGTGGCGTCGGCGACTGCGGCGATCGAGGCGTGCCGGCGTGGTGAGGTCGACGCCGTGATTGCGTGCCCTCATCACGAAACCGCGATCCACCAGGCCGGCATCCGCTTCAGCGGCTATCCCTCGCTGGTCGCACGGGTCTGCGAAGTACCGGAAGACACGGTGTTCCTGATGCTGGTCGGCGGCGGCCTTCGGATCGTGCACGCAACGCTGCACGAGAGCGTGCGCACCGCGCTCGACCGGCTCACGCCCGCGCTGGTCGTCGCGGCCGCGCACGCCGGTGCTCGAGCCTGCGCCTTGTTGGGCGACCCTTCACCGTCGATCGGCGTTTTCGGCATCAATCCGCACGCATCCGAGGGCGGATTGTTCGGGCCGGAAGATGCATCCGTCGTCGAGCCTGCCGTGCGGACGCTCCAAGCCGAGGGCTTGCGCGTGGAAGGCCCCTCGGGCGCGGACATGTTGCTGGCGCAACGCCGCCACGATCTCTATGTCGCGATGCTGCACGACCAGGGCCACATCCCCATCAAGCTGCTCGCACCCAACGCGGCGAGCGCCCTCAGCATCGGCGCCGACGTGCTGCTCTCGAGCGTGGGCCACGGCAGCGCGATGGATATCGCCGGCCAAGGCATTGCCGACTGCACCGCGCTGCTGCGAACCATCGCGCTGCTCTCGGGCACGCCGGATCCATCTCTCTCAGAAAAGTGACCCCATGACTCATCGCGTGGCCATTGCGGGCAGCGACGTCGCGTTCGACTGCGCCGATTCCGAATCCGTTCTCGATGCCGCGCTGCGCGCAGGCATCGAGCTGCCCTATTCCTGCCGCAAGGGCGTGTGCGGCAACTGCGCCGGGCGGGTCGAATCCGGCGATGTGGCGGGCCTCGGCGGCGCATCGATGCGCAACGAGACTTGCCTGCCGGACCAAGTCCTCTTCTGCATGTGCGCGCCGCGCACGGACGTGACGGTCACCCCCGCCTCGTGGCACCGCGTGGACCCGACAGCGCGCAAACGCTTTCAGGCCAAGGTGTTTCGCAACCAGCTCGCGGCGCCGGATGTCTCGGTGCTGCAACTGCGCCTCCCGGCCGGGCAGCGCGCGAAATTCCACGCCGGCCAGTACCTGCAGATCGACGTGGGAAACGGCACCAGGCGCTGCTATTCGATGGCCAATGCGCCGCACGAGAGCGATGCGCTGACACTGCACATCCGGCACGTGCCCGGCGGCGCATTCAGCGCGCGCGTGCCCGGCTTGCAGCAGGGCGATCTGCTGGACATCGAACTGCCCTTCGGCGCCGTCACGCTCGATGGCGCATCGGCCCGGCCCATCGTCTTCGTGGCCGGCGGGACGGGCTTTGCGCCGGTCAAGTCACTCATCGACGACATGGCCAAGCGGCGGATCGCGCGGCCGATCACCTTGATCTGGGGCGCGCGCCAAGCCAACGGCATCTATCTGAGCGCGGCGGTGGCGCGATGGCAGCGCCAGTGGCCAGATTTCCGCTTCGTCGCCGCGCTGAGCGAGGACACGACGCAAGCGCCTGACGGCGCCTTCGCGGGCCGCGTCGACCAAGCGCTTGCCGTGCACTGCCCCGATCTGGCCGGGCACGAGGTCTACGCCTGCGGTTCGCCGGGCATGGTCCAGGCGGTGCGCGAGACGGCGCAACGCTGCGGCCACGACGCGGCCGACTTCCATGCAGATGTCTTCGTCGACGGACCCGCCGCGGCGACGCCCGCGCCGTAGTTCAGTGTGGGCGCGCGGGATCGGGATAGACCAGCGGCCCGAACGTTCCGCGATCGAACGGCTTCCAGCTCCCTTCGGGCTGGGCCAGCCGATCGGCCAGCGCGTAGAGCACCGCCGGATGCGCGCCGAGACCCAGGTGGCTCGCCACCACCTCGATGTTCTCCGATTGCGGCCCGGTTTCCTCGATGCTGCAACGCCAGGCAACGACACCGTCGCTGCGACTGAAGATCGACGTGGTCGGCACCGAAGGCGTCGGCTGAACGCGCTTCATGCGGCGCGGATCTTCCGAACTCTGGCCGCTCACGCCTTCATAGACCCGCCATGCGTTCGTCGCGCGAGCGCTGCCGGTGAATGGGCTGCCCAGCGTGACCACGCTGCGCACGAGGTCCGGCCTGCTCGACGCGAGCAGGCGCGCATAGACACCGCCCAGGCTCCACCCGACGAGGCTGACCTTGCGGCCGCTCTCGGCATGCAGCGATTCGAGCTTGCGCGTCATGCCGTCTTCCACGCCATCGCGCGGCCCGAGGTTGCGGCCCAGGCCCCAGCCGTGCGCGTCGTAGCCGCGGCTGCGCAGATAGCGCCGCAGCAGCTTGGTGGAAAGATCGCTCGCGATCAGCCCCGGCAGCACGAGGACCGAATGGCCGTCGCCGCGCGGCGCGAGTTGCAGCAGCGGCCATAGCGCCACGGCGGCACCGGCCTCCCAGAGGGCACGTCCTTCAGCAAGGAGCAGCAGCCGCGAAGGCGGCGCGATGGGTTCATGAGCGGCAGTCATCATCGATAGCTCCATTTGTCTTTCTAGCCAATCGGCCGACAGCGCCATTTATCCGAGGTATTTGCCTCGCAGGTAATCGAGGTAAGCCCTCGATTCGCGCGAGACATACGGAGAAATCAGCGTCAGCGTGTAGAAAGCCGCAAGCCCCGGATCGGCCTGCTGCAAGGCGTCACGGCCCGGCACGAGGCGCTCGAACGAAAGCCAGCAGGTCGTGGTGAAGACCATCTGAAGTGCCAGCATCTGGGCCTCTTCCGCTGTCGCCTCGATGACACCTGCGGCGACCAGCGTCTCGCACAGCGACTTGGCCGCCAGAAGGTTCTGCGCCGTCAGTGCCTGGGCGCGCTGGCCCAGCGCCGGATATTCGCTGGAAAGAAAGGCCATGTCGCGATAGACGAATCGATAGGCGTCGATCGCCTCGAAACGCAGATGCAGCGACAGCCAGAGGTCATCGATCGCGCGCACGTTGTCGACCGACGCATTGAGCAGCGCGAGGCTCTCCTCGAAACGCCGGAAAAGCCGCTCGACGATGAGCTGCTTGGCCTTGAAGTGGTAATGGAGGTTGCCGGGGCTGATTTCGAGCTCGGCTGCAATGCGGTGCGTCGACACCGCCGCGAGCCCCTGCGCATTGAACAGCGCAAGGCTGGTCTGCAGGATGCGTTCTCGCGTGTTGGAACTGGCCACGGGCTGAAGATAGCTCTGTCCGCCGGACCTCAGCGCTTGCGTCGACCGGATTCGATCCGCTCGACGTGTTCGAGCAGCAGTCGTATCTGCTCGCGCAGTTCCTGGAATTCCTGGGCGCTCGGCATGCCGAGGCGTTGCAGCGACGTCGCGACGCGCTGGTCGAACACGTCCTCGAACTTGCGGATGCCGAAGGTATCGAGGCCGGGAAACTTGCCGCCCGCCGGGTCGATCTTGCCGATGCCGAGGAGGCTTTCGATCACATTGGTCTGGTGCTTGACGACATCGTCGCGCACCGTGCCCAACGCCTTGAGGCCGGCTCGCAGCAGGCCTTTGGGGCCTGCTTGACCGGCTTCTTCCTTGGGTTGGGCCGCTGTGGAATCAGTGCCTGCGGCTTTCTTCGCCGCGGGTGTCTTGCGCGGTGCCGCCTTCTTGGCGGACACCGTCTTCCTGGCCGGCGATGCCGCCTTCTTCTTCACGCTGTCAGTTTCATCGCGGCGAGTCGCCATGCGTTGCTCCAGGGAACGTTACGGAAGAGAGGCGGCCGCCCGCCTCCGGAATCAGACCTTGCTGACGGCGCGGCTCGTGCGGGTTGCACGACGGGTTGCGGGCTTGGCGGCCTTCACGGCTTCTTCCGCAACAGCTGCTTCGCCGGCCACGCGGCTTTCGATCTTCTTGGCGCCAGCGGCGATCGTGTCGGCGATCTTCACCGAAACGTCGGCGATCGGCTGGTGAACGCGGTTGAAGGCGTTCACGACCGAGGCACCCAGGGGCGCCTCGACGCGGGCGGCGATGTTGGCGATCGATTCGATGCCGCTGGTCGCGCCGGTGGCAACGCGGTCCATCAGCGAGACGACGCGGCTGGTGTCGATGTCGAGACGGCTCGCGAGGAAGCCGGTCACCTTTTCTTGCGCGCTCAGCAGGCGGGCCTTGACGTCGTCGCTCACCATCGGCAGTTCGCGAGCGTCCAGGAACGCGCTGTAGCGCGAAGCGGCGCCGCCCAGCAGGCGATGCGCACCGGCACGGTAGGCGCTGACGAGGGTCTTGCCTGCGTCGTTGTACTGGCCGACGACGTGGATGGCGGCGGTGGAGATGTTTTGCGTGGACATGGTGGTTTCCTTTGAAGTTGATGAACGCGCCATGGATCCGACGCGATGGGGTCATCTTCTCCGTAAAGCCCTAGGCCTGAAAAACTAGAACGGTTCGATAGTTAGTCCATTTGCCCCAATTTCGCGCCAGCACGATGCTACGACGGGCGGCCGGCCTCGCAGGCCTCGGCTTGTCCGGGCTTACCCGCTATCCGGCCCTCTGGACATTGCGGATCATTTTCCCTCGCGCTGCGCCTGTCGCCGCCTCGAATCCAACCGGAATGCCCGATGAAACACCTCAGCGGCCTCGACGCGACCTTCCTGCACACCGAAACGCCCGAGACGCCGATGCACGTCGGCGGGCTGCATCTGCTGGAGCTTCCGGCCGGCTACAAGGGCGACTTCTACGAAGACGTGAAGGCGCATGTGGCGAGCCGGATGCATCTGTCGGAGGTGTTCACGCGCAAGCTCGCGCTCATGCCCTTCGAACTGTCCAATCCGGTGTGGGTGGACGATAACGACGTTGATCTCGACTACCACGTGCGTCGCGTCACCTTGCCGCGACCGGGGACGATGAAGCAGCTCGAGCAGTACGTGGCACGCCTGCATTCGACGCTGCTGGACCGCAGCCGGCCGCTGTGGGAGTTCTTCGTGATCGATGGGCTGCAGGGCGGCGGCGTCGCGCTCTATTCGAAGCTCCACCACGCCGGCATCGATGGCCAGGCCGGCGCCGCCTTCGCGGAAGCGATCATGGACCTGACGCCGACGCCGCGCCCCGTCAAGGCGCCCCGCAGCATCGCGCGACGCAACCGCTACCAACTGGGCGTGGCCGAACTCGCAGGCGCCGCGCTGACCAACACGCTGCAGCAGTACCTGAAGCTGGTGAAGACCTTCCCCGACATGGCGCGCGCGGTGCGCAGCCTCGTCGTTCCGCAGCCGACGAGCGAGGGCAGCCGGCTCTGGAACGTGCCGAAGAATCTCAGCCTTCTCGGCCCTCGAACGCCGCTCAACGTGGCGATCACCAATCAGCGCGCCTATGCGGTTCGCTCGATTCCGCTGGCTGAAGTCAAGCTGATCGGCAAGCGATTGGGCGCGAGCCTCAACGACGTGGTGCTCGGACTCTGCGCGGGCGCGCTGCGCCGGTATCTGTCCGATCTCGGCAAGCTGCCGAAAAAACCTCTGACGGCGGCGATTCCGGTCACCCTGCGCGAGCCGGGCGACACGACATCGAACAACCAGGTCTCGATGACCGTCATGACGCTGGCCACCGACGTGGCCGATCCGGTGGAGCGCATCAAGGCCATCTCCGAATCGTCAGCGGCCGCGAAGTCGCTGATGGGCAACGTGAAGGCGGCGATTCCGACGGACTTCCCGTCATTCGGCGCACCATGGCTGATGTCGGGGCTGGCGTCGATGTACGGCCGCTCGCGTCTTGCGGACCGGTTGCCGCCAGTGGCCAACCTGGTGATCTCCAACGTGCCCGGCGCGCCGGTTGCGCTCCATTTCGCGGGGGCGAAGCTGCTGACCTACTACCCGGTGTCGATCCCGAGCCACGGCATGGCGCTCAACATGACGGTGCAGAGCTACAACGGCATGCTGGATTTCGGCCTCATCGCCTGCCGTCGGGCGGTGCCCGACGTGGATGACATCGCGGACCACCTCGTCGAGGAACACCGTGCGCTGCTGGCGCGCGTGAAGGCGCTCGACGTGCCCGAAAGCACTGCCGTCGCGGCGAAGGCGGCACCGCGCAAGACGACGGCCCGCAAGACTGCCGCCGCGGCCGCGCGCTGAAAGGTTGCACATCGAAGTCAACGTCATGTTCATGCTGTACCGTTAGGTGCCGAACGCCCGGCACTTTCCAGGAGGCCTCTGCACATGACCGCGACCCTTCAACTGATCGGCGCGCCGACCGACATCGGCGCAAGCACCCGGGGTGCCGGCATGGGCCCCGACGCGCTGCGGGTCGCGGGTATCGCCGTCATGTTGGCGCGATTGGGCTTCAACGTTGTCGACGGCGGCAACCTGGCCGGCCCGGCGACGCCCTGGGTTGCGCCGGCGGAGGGCCTGCACCACTTGGAGGAAGTCATCGCGTGGAACCGGGCGGTCTACGAGGCCGTTGATCGGGCGTTCCATGCCAATCACCTGCCTATCTTGTTGGGAGGCGACCACAGCATTGCGATCGGCTCCATCAGCGCCGTCGCGTGGCATGCACGCCAGCGCGGCAAGAAACTGCGTGTGCTGTGGCTCGATGCCCATTCCGACGTCAATACCGAAACCACCAGCCCGAGCGGCAACCTTCATGGGATGCCGGTTTCATGCCTGCTCGGCCATGGACCCGCGGCGCTGACGGGCTGGAGCGGCGAGCGAGCGGCGCTCGAACACGACGCGATCCGCTTCATCGGCATCCGAAGTGTCGACGCGGACGAGAAGGCTGCCATCCGCGCCCTCGGGCTCAGCGTGTTCGACATGCGCCACATCGACGAGCACGGCATGCGCACGACGATGACCGAGGCGCTGCAGGACGTGGACGAGGACACGCACCTCCACGTGAGCTTCGACCTCGACTGCCTCGACCCCGACTACGCGCCCGGCGTCGGCACGGGCGTGCGCGGCGGCCCGACCTGGCGCGAAATGCAGTTGTGCATGGAGATGATTGCCGACACGGGCCGGCTGGGCTCGCTCGACGTGGTCGAGCTCAATCCGGCGCTGGATGTGCGCAACCGCACGGCGGAAGTGGCGGTGGAGCTGATCGAAAGCCTGTTCGGCAAATCCACGCTGGCCCGCTGAAGGCGGCGGCGGGCTTTCCGGTCAGGCGTCCTGCCCGATGCTTTCGGAAGCAGGTTCGGACACATCGATACCCGGGTCCGAGATGGGCTGCAGCTTGTCGCTGCGGCAATAGAAAGTCCAGCCTTCGAACTGCACGTCGTAGTACGTGCCGGGCAGATAAGTCCAGTCGGGTGCATCGTAGGGTGCCGACACCACTTCGACGATCCTGCCGACCGCCCGCTGCGTCAACGGGCTGGCTACGCAGCTCGGGACCACGTAGCAGAGCGTGCCGATCTTGATCATCCCCGCAGAATCGCACAATGCCGCGCGAGCGCCAAGCCCGGGGGGCCGCGATCCTCAGCCCTGCGTGGGAGGAGAGGCGGGGACCGGCTGAAGCGGCGTCTCGACGAGCGGCTTGGCGGGAACGATGGGATGCACCTCCGCCGGAGGCTCCTCGGTCGTCTCGGGCAGGAAGCGATCGATCAACGAGAAGAAGCGATCGTAGAACCGGTCATCGGTCAGCGTCTGGCTCGCCACCTTGACCATGGCGTCGTCGCTCGACGAGAACGGCAGCGACAGCGAGCCGATCGCACCGACGCCAACACTGGCCGAATTGTTGACCTTCTTCACCCCGTAGCGGTCCTGCAAGGCGCTCGCGAAGGCGATGGTGCTGCGCTTGCGGCCGCCGGCTTCGCGAGCGCAGACCACCCGGAACTCGACCTCCACATGCACCTCGGCGTCCGGCTGGAAACTCTTGCGGCCGGTCACCAGTTCCTGGTTGGCCGCGGTGATCATGTACCCCTGGCTGAGCAGCGCCCGCCGCGCGGCCTCGCAGGTCTGCCCCTCGGTGGCGACGTAGGTGCGTGTGTGGGTGGTGGTGGAATCGAATTCTTCCGGCTCGTACGAGACGCGTCGCGGCGACGAGACGCCGCATCCGGCAACCAGAAAAAGAAGAGACATCGACAGCGCGGCAGCCGCCGCACGGGAAATCGGTAAACGCATGAGGGCAGGGGTGGGCAGCAGGGAATTGGGCGGAACTCGGCAATGCTAGCGGGAACCCGCCGGTCGGCGGCCCTGCTTGGACATGCCGGGCGCTCCGGCGTTCCCGATTCGCGGCAGGAATCAGCCGTCCAGCCGGATCACATGCTGCGCCCGCCCGCGTGTGGCCGCGATGCGGCGCGCGTTGGGTTCGTCGGTCTGCGCCACCCAGGCCAGTGCCTCGGCCCTGCTGCGCCCGAACTGCTCGTGCCGCCGTACGAGGCGTTCATGCCGCAACGCGTCGTCGACATCCACGTACCAGACCTCGTCGAGCAAGGACGCGGCCCCGGCCCACGGCCCGTCATCCAGCAGCAGGTAGTTGCCTTCAGTGATGACCAGCCGGGTTTCGGGCAGCACCGCGATCGCGCCGGCAATGGGCTCTTCGATTTCGCGCCGGAACTCGGGCGCGTAGACGATCTCGCCCTCGCGCTGTTCCCTCAGGCGTCTCAGCAGCGCGACGTAGCCGGCGCCGTCGAAGGTGTCCGGCGCGCCCTTGCGATCCGCACGGCCGAGACGGCGCAATTCGATGTTGGCCAGGTGGAACCCGTCCATCGGCACCACCTGCGCGCGGCCCGGCAGCGCCTGCAGCAGCGCCTGCGCCAGCGTCGACTTGCCCGACCCGGGCGCCCCGACCAGCCCGAGCAACCGGCGCTGCCCGCCGGCCAAGAGCGCATCGATCCGCGCCAGGGCGTCGGCGGGCACCTCGATCATGGATAGAGACCGCGCTCCTGGCGAGCCATCAGGATGCGTCCGCATGCCACCGCGTAAGTGGCGGTGCGCAGGCTGATCTTGTGCTCGTCGGCCTTGTCCCAGATGTGGTTGAGCGCGTTCATCATGATGCGGTCGAGGCGCTCGTTGATCTCGTCCTCGTCCCAGAAGAAGGACGAGAAGTCCTGCACCCATTCGAAGTAGCTCACCGTCACGCCGCCCGCGTTGCAGATGACGTCGGGCACGACCAGCACGCCGCGCTCGGCAAGGATGTCGTCGGCTTCCGGCACGGTCGGGCCGTTGGCGCCCTCGAGTACCAGCTTCGCCTTGGTCTTGCTTGCGCGCTCGGCGGTGACCTGGCCTTCGAGCGCGGCCGGAATCAGGATGTCGCAGGCCACGTCCCAGAAGGCCTCGTTCTCGATCACGTCACCGCCCTTGAAGCCGACGACGCCATCGGTGCGCGAAAGCGGCACCAGCTTGGCGAGGTCGAGGCCCTTGTCGTTGAAGATGGTGCCGGTGTGGTCCTGCACCGCGACAATCCTGGCGCCTGCCTCGGCGAAGAGTTCCGCCGCGACCGAACCCACGTTGCCGAAGCCCTGAACGGCCACGCGCGCGCCCCGCAGGTCGAGACCCAGGCGGCGCGCGGCTTCGCGCCCTGTCACGAAAACGCCCCGGCCGGTCGCCTTGACGCGGCCGAGCGATCCACCCAGATGCAGCGGCTTGCCCGTGACGACGCCGGTGGCCGTGCCGCCGACGTTCATCGAATAGGTGTCCATCATCCACGCCATGATCTGCGCGTTGGTGTTGACGTCCGGCGCCGGAATGTCGCTGTGCGGGCCGATGATGATGCCGATTTCGCTGGTGTAGCGGCGCGTGACTTTTTCAAGTTCCTTCATCGACAGTTTCTTGGGGTCGACGCGAATGCCGCCCTTGGCGCCGCCGTACGGCAGGTTCACGGCGGCCGTCTTGACCGTCATCCAGGCCGACAGGGCCATGACTTCCTCGAGCGTGACGTCCGGGTGAAAGCGCACACCGCCCTTGCCGGGGCCGCGCGACAGGTTGTGCTGCACGCGATAGCCCTCGAAATGGGCGATGGAGCCATCGTCCATCTCGATCGGCACGTCGACGATCAGCGCGCGCTTGGGGCGCTTGAGCGTCTCCACCCAGCGGGCCAGTTCGCCCAGGTAGGGGACCACGCGGTCGACCTGCGAAAGATAGGTGCCCCAGGGGCTGTTGGCGGTCGGCTGGACGTAGGACAAGACGGAACTCATGGGATTCCTTGTGGTTGAACGGATAGCCGCGACGATAGTCCTCCGGCATCGGCCGCGCCATGCCTATGCGCTTTGCTTTTCCAGTTATGCGCTAGCGGCAAGGAGCGCCGCGTTGCCGCCTGCGGCGGTGGTGTTGATGGTGAGTGTCTGCTCCGCGCAGAAGCGCGGCAGATAGTGCGGTCCGCCCGCCTTGGGGCCGGTTCCGCTCAGGCCCTCGCCGCCGAAAGGCTGCACGCCGACCACGGCCCCGATGATGTTTCGGTTCACGTAGACGTTGCCGACGCGCGCCCGAGCCGCCAGCGCCTGCGCACGGCTGTCGATGCGCGTCTGGATGCCGAGCGTGAGTCCGAAACCGAGCCCGTTGACCTTGTCGATGACAGCCTGCGGATCGCCCGACCAACGCACGACATGCAGCACCGGCCCGAAGATCTCGGTCTGCACGCTCTCGATGGAAGGCACCTCGTAGGCATGGGGCAACACGAGGTTGGCGATGCGCGATGCCGCCGGCCCGTCGGAATCGATCAGCACCTTGGCTTCGGCGTTCAGGCGCTCCAGGTGGCGCTGGATGCCGTCGAATGCTTCGCGGTCGATCACCGGACCGACATCCGTCGACAGCAAGGCCGGGTCGCCCGCAACCAGTTCCTTCGCCGCGCCACGGATCATCTCGATCACGTCATCGGCGATGCTTTCGTGGATCAGCAACAGGCGCAGCGCCGAACAACGCTGACCCGCCGAGCGGAAGGCGCTCTGGACCACGGCATCGACGACCTGCTCCGGCAGCGCGCTGGAGTCGACCAGCATCGCGTTGATGCCACCGGTCTCCGCGATCAGCGGGACGATGGGACCGTCCTTGCCCGCCAGCGTGCGATGGATGATCTTCGCGACCTGCGTCGATCCGGTGAACACGACCCCCGCCACGCCGGCCGCTGCCACGAGCGCAGCGCCGACGGTTTCACCCGAGCCGTGCAGCAACTGCAGGGCATCCGCCGGCACGCCCGCCGCATGCAGCAGCTTGACCGCCTCCGACGCGACGGCGGGTGTCTGCTCCGCGGGCTTCGCCAGCACGGTGTTGCCGGTTGCGAGCGCGGCGGCCACCTGGCCCAGGAAGATCGCCAGGGGGAAATTCCAGGGACTGATGCACACCCAGGGGCCTCGCCCCGTCAGGCGCAATTCGTTGCTCTCGCCGGTCGGCCCGGGCAAGACGACCGGCGCCATGACGCGCTCGGCCTCGTCGGCGTAGTAGCGCAGGAAATCGACGGCCTCGCGCACTTCGGCGACTGCATCGCCCCAGGTCTTGAAGGCTTCCTTGACCAGCAGCGCACAGAAGCGCGGCAAGGCGGCTTCCAGGGCGTCGGCCGCGTGTCGCAGCGCCGCCGCCCTCTGGGCAACCGGCGCGTAGGTCCATGAGCGATGGCTCGCCGCCGACGCAGCGACGGCTTCGGCCATACGGCGCGGATCGGCCTCCGGCACGACCGGAACGCTGACGGCGGCCAATGCGTCGAGCAGCGGCGCGCGCATCGATTCGACCGTGAGATCGACGCCGTGGCTGTTGCGGCGAGCAGGCGGCGGTCCGTAAAGCGCATGGGGCAAGGGCAGCGAACTGTCGCGGTCCAGCCAGAGGGGCGACACGAGCAGTTCGTCCATTCCAACCGACTCGTCGCCGAGCTGGTTGACGAAGGACGAGTTGGCCCCGTTCTCCAGCAGACGGCGCACGAGGTACGCCAGCAAGTCCTTGTGCCGTCCGACCGGGGCGTAGACCCGTACCGGCACGCCGCTGCGCTTCATGACCTCGCGGTAAACGCCCTCGCCCATCCCATGGAGCCGTTGCAGCTCGAAGGGCGCATCGCCAGCCATCTGCAAGATCGCCGCGATGGTCCCCGCGTTGTGGGTCGCGAATTGCGGATAGATCGCGTCGGGCGCGGCGAGCAGCGCGCGCGCACAGGCCAGATAGCTCAGGTCGGTGTGGTGCTTGTGCGTGAAGACCGGGTAGTGCGGCAGCCCCAGTTCCTGGGTGCGCTTGATTTCCGCATCCCAGTAGGCGCCCTTCACCAGCCGGCACATCAGGCGCAGCTTGTATTTGCGCGCGATCGCGGCGACGTGCTCGATCAGTTCGAGCGCACGCGTCTGGTAGGCCTGCATCGCGAGCCCGAAGCCCCGCCACTCGGGACGCTCGGCCGCGACACGCGCTGCCAGCACTTCGAACACGTCGAGCGACAGTTCGAGCCGGTCCACCTCTTCCGCATCGATGGTGAGATTGAGCTGAGCGTCCGCCGCCAGCTCGCAGAGCCGCCACACGCGCGGCACCAGTTCGCTCATCACGCGATCGCGCTGGGCATCTTCATAGCGCGGATGCAGGGCGCTGAGCTTGATCGAGATTCCGTCGTTGTCTTCCGGCTTGCCGGCCCTGTCGGCGCCGGCGGCGATCGACTGGATCGCGTTGACGTAGCTGTCCAGGTAGTGCAATGCATCCGCGTCTGTGCGTGCGCCTTCGCCCAGCATGTCGTAGCTGAACCGGAGGGCGGCGTGCTTTCGGTGTGCGGATCGTGCCTCGCCCATCGCCTCGTCGATGGTCTGTCCGAGCACGAACTGGCGACCGAGCAGTTGCACGGCCCTCAAGGTCGCGGCCACCACTGTCCGGGCGCCCAGTCGCGCCATCAGGCCGGGTCCGGGTTCGGCCTGCCCCGGCTCCGCCGACAAGTGCGGAAGAAACTTCTTCGACAACGCGATGGCGGAAGCTGAAAGGCGCGACAGCGTCGAGTCAGCGGCGCCGTCGAAATTGGCACGGCCCAATTGATCCGCCGTGAGCGCAATGGCCGTCTCGGCGTCAGGCACGCGCAGCAGCGCTTCCGCCAGACGCATCAGGGCCAGGCCTTCAGCGCTGGAGATCGGGTATTCGCGCAGGAGGCTTTCCATGGCCCAGAAGGGCGGCGGATGGTCGCGCACTGCGCGAACCCAGGGTGCGGCGGATGCCGCGACGAAGGTCCAGTCCAGGACGCCTTTCAGCGAGGCGAGGCGGTGGGAGACGACTTCGGATTCAGGTCGGTAGGGGGTGGGCAGGCGCATGGTTCAACTCCGAGAGATGCAACGAATGCTCCGCCTTCTCGCGCTGAGTTATTCACCAAATATCAGCCGCCGACCGGATAATTCACCACCAATGAGCAGCCCATCCGCCGATCTTGACCGCATCGACATGAAAATCCTGAAGGTTCTTCAGGAAGACGGTCGAATTTCCAACCTCAAGCTGGCCGAAACCGTCGCGCTCTCGCCGACTGCCGTGTTGGCGCGCGTGCAGCGCCTGACGCGCGAAGGCTTCATCCTGGGCTACGAAGCCCGGCTCGATCCGCAGAAGCTCGGCCGGGGCTTTACGGTGTTCGTCGAAGTGCTGCTCGACCGCACGACACCGAATGTCTTCGACGAATTCAAGGCCGCAGTGCAGGTGCGCGACGAAATCATGGAATGCCACATGGTGGCGGGCGGGTTCGACTACCTGTTGAAGACGCGCATGGCCGACATGGCCGACTACCGCGCTTTCGCCGGAACGGTACTGTGGCAGTTGCCCGGCGTGCGCGAGACGCGGACCTACGCGGTCATGGAAGAAGTGAAAAGCAGCGCCAAGCTGCCACTCGGCTCCTGACCAAGGGCGAGTTCACAGCGATTCGAATTGAACGACGCCTTCTTTCATGACCAGCGGAATGCGCTCGCCCTGGCCAAGCAGGCAGTTGATGTCTTGAAGCGGATTGCCGTCCACGACCAGGAGATCGGCCAACGCGCCGGGCACCAGTCGGCCAAGGCGGTCGCTCATGCCAAGTACCTCGGCGCCCACGATCGTCGCGCTGGCCACCGCCTCGGCAGGCGACAGCACCTCTGCGCGCAGGCGGAATTCGTTGCTCTGGAGACGTTGCGATTCCCCAAGCAGGTCGGACCCGAAGCCCATCTTCACGCCGGCGGCCTTGAAGATCTCCAGCGAGCGCAGGCCGGCCTCGCGCACATCCGCCACCTTCGCTACGCTTTCCTTCGGCAGGCCATAGGTCGCGCCTTCGCTGGCCAACGCGTCGTAGGTCACCAGCGTCGGAACCGCATAGGCACCGGCCTCGGCCATCAACGAGGCGGTCGGCGCGTCGACCAGATTGCCGTGCTCGATGGTCCGCACGCCGCAACGCACCGCCCGCGCGATGGCCTCCGCCGTATAGGCGTGCGCCAGGACATAGGTGCCGCGCGCCCGGGCCTCGCCAACGATGGCGCGGATTTCGTCCTCGCAGTAGCCGAAGGCACCCACCGGATCGGTCGGCGAGGCCACACCACCGGAAGCCATGATCTTGATCTGGTCGGCACCCATCTGAAGCTCTTCCCTCGCGGCCTTGCGCACCGCGTCGACGCCGTCGACCACGCGCGCGAGCGCGCCGACACGCACGCAGGAACATGGCGGATCGTTGCTCAGGTAGTCGGAGCGAGTCCGCATGTCGCCGTGGCCGCCCGTCTGGCTCAGCGCGCGCCCCGAGACGAACAACCGGGGCCCTTGGACCAGGCCGGACTCGACGGCCTGCTTGAACGCGAAGCCCGCGCCGCCGGCATCGCGAACAGTGGTGAACCCGCGGCGAAGCATCCCGCGCAGCATGGGCACGCTCCGCAAGGTCACCAGCACGTTGGGCATGCGCACTTGCTGCGCGAGGTTGAGTTCCACCGCCACCACGTGCACGTGCAGATCGATCAGGCCAGGCATCACGGTCTTGCCCTTGACGTCGATGACACGTGCCGCAGTGTTCGTGCGAATCGGCCTGTCCGAGATCTCTTTCAGCACACCCTCTTCGACCAGGATGTCACGGCCCGCCTGCAACTCCCCGAGCAGCGGGTCGAGCAGATGGGCATTCTTGAAAAGTACGGCAGTCGTCATGGAGACCCTCAAAAGTAGACCGGAAGATGTTGCGCCATGACAGCCGGAACGGCCAATTGCGCCAGCACCGTCGCCATTTCGATGTGGTGGACCTGATACCAGTTTTCCTCGTGGAGCAGATTGAGCGTCCCCAGCGTCTGGCCGCGCCACCGCAACGGAATGTTCAACACGCTCTGGCAGCCCAGCGAAAGGATCAGTTCGTGATCGAAGAACACGTCGCGGATGTCGTCGGCGTTGCGGCCGATGTACGGCAAGCCGCGCGCCATGACCTGTTGCATCCAGGGTGAATCGGTGACGGGCTTGCGCCCCTGCACGGGGTAGACGTCCGGCATGTTGGAGTAGATCCGCTCGGACTCCCGCTCGGCGCGGTGGTGGACCAGGATCGTGAACAGCCGATGCCCGATCGACTTCGCCGAAGCCGCTTCGATGGCCTTGAAAGTGGCCTGCGGCTGGCGTGTGTCGTCGTGGGCGCTGGCGACTGTCGACAGCAGTTGTTGGATATCGGATGGCATCGCTCGCGCCTCAGGACAACTTTGCCGCCGCGATGTCTTCCAGCGACCGGCCGCGCGTGGGTACGCCCATGATCATCACCGCCGCCGATCCCAACAGGAGCACAGCCGTCGTCATCCCGAAGACACCTCCGAACCCCAGCGTCGGGTAGATGAAGCCGACCAGAATCGGCGCGGTGATCCCGCCGATGCGCCCGATCGCCGATGCCAGTCCGGCACCCGTCGCCCGCACCTGCGTAGGGAACACCTCGGGCGTGTAGGCATAGACCCCCGCGTAAGTGCCGTTCATGAAGAAGGACAGCAGCACACCTGCCAGCATGATCTGCCCATCGCTGTGCGTGAACGCCAGCCCCAACGCGGCCAGCCCGCCCAGCAACATGTAGCTGACGATGGTGGCCTGGCGGCCGATCCGGTCATTGAGCCAGGCCGCGGAAAAGTAGCCCGGGACCTGCGCCAGGTACATCACCAGCGAATAGCCGAAGCTCCTGGTGATCGTCATTCCGTTCTGGACCAGCAAGCTTGGAATCCAGGTGAAGAAGGAGTAATAGCTGAACGTGATCGACAGCCACATCAGCCAGGTCATGCTCGTGATGCGGAAGAGCTTGCGCGACAGCAAGGTCGCGTAGTTCTTCCAGAGGCTTCCCCGACTCTCGCTGGGCGGCGGCGCCGCGACGTCCTGCGGGTCGAGCGCCGGCAGTGCATGGCCACGCCGCTCGAAGTCGGCCTCGACCGCGTCCATGATGGCGCCGGCCTCGACGACGCGCCCCTGGCTTTCGAGCCAGCGTGGCGACTCGGGCAGCACGCGGCGCCACCACAGCAGCATCAGGACCGGCGTCGCCGTGAGGCAGATCACGATGCGCCAGCCTTCGGCATACGCGGGCACGATCAGGTAGCCGAGCAAGGCGGCAGCCACGAAGCCGAAAGAGAAGAAGCCGGCCAGCGCACCGGTGAAAGCGCCGCGGTAACGGCGTGCCACGAACTCCGACAGGTAGGGCGCGATGATCACACTCTCCGCACCGGTGCCGAAGCCGGCGATGACGCGCAGGACCAGGAAATGGCTCCAGTCATTGACCATCGCACTGAACAGCGATGCCACGCAGTAGACCGCCAGTGCGGACATCATCACCTTGCGTCGGCCGATCAGATCGCCCAGCGAACCCGCGGCCAGGGCACCGAAGAAGAAGCCGATGAAGTTCGCGCTCGCCAGGACGCCGATCTGCACGCTGCTCAGCGCCCAGGCCGTGCGCAGCACGGGCAGCACGAACGCGATCACGGCGGCATCCATCGCATCGAAGCTGTAGCCGAGTCCTCCCACGATAAGCAACCGCCGATGAAAGCCCGAAAACGGCAGCCGTTCGATGCGCGCTGAAAGAATCGTCATGTGAACCCTTTAACCCTTTGTCTCGCTGATCTTTTTGGATGGCATGGGCGCCGTGGCGGATCGTAGGTTCGGCGATTTATTGCGACAAATTTATAGTTACTATGGTGTTTATTGATCTGCTGAATGGTCCCGCATGGCTACAACCTATCGAAGTGCCGACCTCAATCTGTTGAAAGTCTTTGAAGCGCTCATGACGGAAGGCAACGTCACGCGTGCGGCGCAAAAACTGTCGCTCACCCAGCCGACCGTCAGCAACGCCCTGCGCCGGCTGCGGGATACCTTCGACGACCGCTTGTTCGTGCGAAGCGGCGCGGGCATCAAGCCGACGCGGCGGGCGATCGATCTTTGGGAGCCGCTCGCCCAGTCGCTGCAGACGATCCGCGGCACCCTGGAGGCCGGCAGCTTCGATGCGCTGCGCAGCACCGCGAGCCTGAGCATCGCGATGTCCGACTACGTCGCCAGCATCGTGGTGCCCCGGCTGAGCAGCCGATTGAGCGAGGCAGCGCCCTCCATGCAGGTCCACACCATTCCCAACACGCTGGTGGACTTCGGCCCGGTGCTCGCGAACAACCACGCGGACTTCGCGATCAGCGTCTACGCCGATGAAGTGCAGCGGCCGGCCTTTCTCAAGTCCCGGGCGCTGTGGTCGCCTGGCTTCGTCTGCGTCATGCGCACGGGGCATGCGCTCGCCCGCCTCGACAAGATTCCCCTCAAGAAATTCCTCGCCGCGCGCCACATCGACGTCAGCCTGGTCGGCAAGACCCTGCCGACCTACGACGTGTTCCTGCGCAGCCGAGGCCTCCAGCGCAACCTGGTCGCCACCGTGAACCACTATGCGACCGCCTACGACGTGGTCCGCAGTTCCGATCTGGTCGCGGTGCTGCCGTGGTCAAGAGGCCTCGACCCTTCGCGCATGGCCGGCCTGCGGCACGTGCCCGTCCCGCTGGTGGCGCCGCCCCGCATGGTCGAATTGTTCTGGCACCAGCGCCACGAGACCTCGGCGCTCCATCAATGGGTGAAGGACGAGTTGCTCGGGCTATTCGAATAGGCCGCGGCCGGTGCCTAGCGCTGGCCGAAGATCGCCGTCCCCACCCGCACCAACGTGCTGCCGGCGGCGACCGCAGCCTCGAGGTCGGCGGACATGCCCAGCGACAGGGTGTCGAGCGCGATACCGTCCTTGCGAATCTCGTCGAAGACACGGGCCGCGCGCAGGAACAGATCGCGCTGCGCCTCGAAGTCCGGTGTCGGCTCCGGGATCGCCATCACCCCGCGCAGCCGCAAATGTGGCAACGCCGCCACAGCGCGCGCCAACGGCAGCGCTTCTTCGACCGACACGCCTGACTTGTTGGCGCCCGCATCCACGTTGACCTGCAAACACACTTGCAGCGGCGGCAAATGCGCCGGCCGCTGCTCGGCCAGGCGCTCGGCAATCTTCAGGCGGTCGATGCTGTGCACCCAGTCGAAATTCTCCGCGACGACGCGCGTCTTGTTGCTCTGCAGCGGCCCGATGCAGTGCCACTGAAGCCTGTCGCGCAGGTCGTGCAGATCCGCGATCTTGGCGACGCCTTCCTGGACGTAGTTTTCGCCGAAGGCCGTCTGGCCCAGGGCGTAGGCCTCGCGCACGGCTTCGGCCGGAAAAGTCTTGGATACCGCAAGCAAGTGCACGCTCGCAGGATCGCGTCCCACCGCCGTGCACGCCGTCACGATCCGGGCCCGAACTTGCTGGAGGTTGCCGCTAATCATCGTCATAATCATCAAAGCGTATCAAAACGTCACCGAGGAGCTTCGTGGACATCACCCAACTGCTGGCCTTCAGCGTCAAGAACAAGGCCTCCGACTTGCATCTGTCGTCCGGCCTGCCGCCCATGATCCGGGTGCACGGCGATGTGCGGCGCATCAACGTCGACGCGCTCGACCACAAGGCGGTGCATGCCATGGTGTACGACATCATGAGCGACACGCACCGCAAGCACTACGAAGAGTTCCTCGAAGTCGACTTCTCATTCGAGATCGACGGCCTGGCCCGCTTCCGGGTGAACGCCTTCAACCAGTCGCGCGGTGCCGCGGCCGTGTTCCGGACCATTCCGTCCAAGATCCTGACGCTGGAGCAGCTCAACGCGCCGAAGATCTTCGGCGATCTCGCGCTCAAGCCCCGCGGACTCGTGCTCGTGACCGGCCCGACCGGCTCCGGCAAGTCGACCACGCTGGCGGCGATGATCAACTACCTCAACGAAACCGAGTACGGCCACATCCTCACGGTGGAAGACCCGATCGAATTCGTGCATGAGTCCAAGAAGTGCCTGATCAACCAGCGCGAGGTCGGGCCGATGACGCTCTCCTTCGCGAACGCGCTGCGCTCCGCCCTGCGTGAAGACCCCGACGCAATCCTCGTGGGCGAAATGCGCGACCTCGAAACGATCCGCCTCGCGATGACCGCGGCCGAAACGGGCCACCTGGTATTCGGCACGCTGCACACCTCGTCGGCTGCGAAGACCATCGACCGGATCATCGACGTCTTCCCGGGCGAAGAAAAGGAAATGATCCGAGCGATGCTGTCGGAATCGCTGCAGGCCGTGGTCTCGCAAACGCTGTGCAAGACCAAGGACGGCCAGGGCCGCGTGGCGGCGCACGAGATCATGCTCGGCACGCCCGCAATCCGGAACCTCATCCGCGAGGGCAAGGTGGCGCAGATGTATTCGTCGATCCAGACCGGCAGCGGCCAGGGGATGCAAACGCTCGATCAAAACCTTACTGACCTTGTGCGCCGCAGTGTGATCTCATCTGCTGAGGCGCGCGGAAAAGCCAAGATCCCAGAGAATTTCCCTGGCTGACCAGCCCATAGCCGTCGTACCGGAGTAACTACATGGAACGCGATCAAGCCAGCCAGTTCATCAACGACCTGCTGAAGCTCATGGTGAGCCGAAACGGCAGCGACCTGTTCATCACGGCGGAGTTCCCGCCAGCGATCAAGGTCGACGGCAAGGTCACCAAGGTGTCGCAGCAGGCGCTCGGCGCGCAGCACACATTGGCACTCACGCGCTCCATCATGAACGACCGGCAGACGGCCGAGTTCGAGCGCACCAAGGAATGCAACTTCGCGATCTCGCCGACCGGCATCGGACGCTTCCGCGTCAATGCCTTCGTTCAGCAGGGAAAGGTCGGCATGGTGCTGCGGACCATCCCCGCCAAGCTGCCGACGATCGACGGGCTGGGCATGCCGCAGGTGCTCAAGGATGTCTCGATGAGCAAGCGCGGCCTGTGCATCCTGGTGGGCGCGACAGGCTCGGGCAAGTCGACCACGCTGGCCGCGATGATCGACTGGCGCAATGAAAACTCCTACGGCCATATCGTCACGGTCGAGGATCCGGTCGAGTTCGTGCATCCGCACAAGAACTGCGTCGTGACGCAGCGCGAAGTCGGCATCGACACCGACAGCTGGGAAGCCGCGCTCAAGAACACGCTGCGCCAGGCCCCCGACGTGATCCTGATGGGCGAAATCCGCGACCGTGAAACCATGGAGCACGCGGTGGCCTTCGCCGAGACCGGCCACCTTTGCATGGCCACGCTGCACGCCAACAGCGCCAACCAGGCGCTGGACCGCATCATCAACTTCTTCCCCGAAGAACGCCGCGCGCAGCTGCTCATGGACTTGTCGCTGAACCTGCGTTCGCTGGTCTCTCAGCGCCTGATTCCGACCGAAGACGGCCATGGGCGCATCGCGGCCGTCGAGGTGCTGCTCAATACGCCGCTGATCTCCGACATGATCTTCAAGGGCGAAGTCGGCGAGATCAAGGAAATCATGAAGAAGAGCCGCAACCTCGGCATGCAGACTTTCGACCAGGCGCTGTTCGACCTGTTCGAAGGCAATGCGATCTCCTTCGACGATGCAATCCGCAATGCCGACTCGGCGAACGACCTGCGGCTGCAGATCAAGCTGAACAGCCAGCGTGCGCGTACAACCGACTTGTCGGCCGGCACCGAGCACTTCGCGATCGTTTGAGCACCGCTGGATGGGCGCTAAGCTAGCGCCCATGAGCAGCCTCAACCCCAAAACCTACGACACCATCCCGCCGCAGAAGGTCGCCTTTCTCGGCCTCGGCGTGATGGGCTACCCCATGGCCGGCCACCTTGCGCTAGCAGGCCATGGCGTGACGGTCTACAACCGGACCGACGCCAAATCCATCGCCTGGCAGGAAGAACTCAAGTCCCAAGCCAAGGGCACTCTGGCTCACGCCGCAACGCCACGGGGCGCAGCCTCGAACGCGGACATCGTCTTCTGCTGCGTCGGCAACGACGACGACCTGCGTTCGGTGGTTCTCGGTGAAAACGGCGCGTTCGCCGGCATGGCAAAGGGCGCGGTGTTCGTCGACCACACCACCGCTTCGGCCGATGTCGCACGCGAACTCTCGAAGATCGCCATCGAGCGTGGTCTGCAATTCATCGACGCGCCCGTCTCCGGCGGCCAGGCCGGTGCGCAGAACGGCGTCCTGACCGTGATGTGCGGCGGCGACTCGGCCACCTTCGATCGCGTCAAGCCCGTCATGTCGGCCTTTGCGCGTTCGGTCGCCCTGCTCGGTGAGAGCGGCGCCGGCCAGCTCGCGAAGATGGTGAACCAGATCGCGATCGCCGGCCTGGTGCAAGGCTTGTCCGAGGCGATCGCCTTTGGCCAACGGGCCGGCCTGGACATGAACGAAGTGCTCGCCGTCATCGGCAAGGGCGCCGCGCAGAGCTGGCAGATGGACAACCGCGGCAAGACCATGATCGAAGGCAAGTTCGACTTCGGCTTTGCGGTGGACTGGATGCGCAAGGACCTCGGCCTCGTTCTCGACGAGGCCAAGCGCAACGGTGCACGACTGCCGGTGACCGCGCTGGTCGACCAGTTCTACGCCGACGTGCAACAGGCAGGCGGCCGTCGCTGGGACACCTCGAGCCTGATCACCCGGCTCAAGTAGCGCAGTGCAGTGCCTGGCCTGCCCTTAGCGGATGGGTGACGTCGTCACGCCGCTGGCCGGCGGCTGCGATGACGGCGAAGACGGCGATGCCGGCAGAGGGTCCATCGGCGGCAGCGGGACATTCGAACGCGAAGCAGGTGCGGATGAAGCCGGAGCCGGCGCCGCCCCCGTACCGCCCGGCTGCAGCTGCTGCGACTGCATGTTCGCCAGATCGGATTCACTGATGATTTCCACGATGCGAACCACCTTCTGGACACCCGACACGCCGCGCGTGACGTCGGTGGCGCGATCGGTCTCGCGTCGGGTGGCAATGCCCATCAGGTAGACCGTGCCGCGCTCGGTCACGACCTTGAACGAGTTGCCGAAGATGTCCTTCTGATCGAGCAGCGAGGCCTTGATCTTGCCCGTGATGAAGGTGTCGTTCGACCGCTCCTGGAAGGTGCTCGACGGACCGACCGTCAATTCATTGACGACCGAACGCACGTTTTCAACGCGCCGAACCACATCCTCGACCTTGCGTCGATCGGCGTCCGTGCCGACCGAGCCCGTGAGCAGCACTTGGCGATTGAAGCTCGTGATGGTGACATTCATGTCGTCGTTGGCGATGTCGCGTATGCGCGCGGCCCCGCGCAACTCGATCGACTGATCGTCCACCTGCGCGCCCGAGCTGCGGCGATCGGTGGCCACCATCCCCGCACCGACCGCGGCAGCACCTCCGACGGCCAGCGGCACGCATGCGGGCAGACCGGCCACCAAGACGGCGCTTGCGGCCAGTGCGATCGCGATGCGTTGTGGGGATGTCTTCGTCATGAGTAGGACCTTCCGATGCTGGGTATTGAGATTGTGAGATTGAC
This sequence comes from Variovorax sp. 05L425, assembly GCF_056397705.1. Classification (NCBI taxonomy): domain Bacteria; kingdom Pseudomonadati; phylum Pseudomonadota; class Betaproteobacteria; order Burkholderiales; family Comamonadaceae; genus Variovorax; species Variovorax sp. 05L425. The sequence continues at coordinate 184,230 of NZ_JBFTNY010000005.1, forward strand.
GGCGCACAAGACAACTTTTGGCATCCATATGGAGACCCGTTTGTCGCCTTGCCTGATGAGTTGACCGGTGCCGAAAAGTTCTGGTCCGGGCCAATGCCGGACAGGCTTTCGCCCGCTCCTTGTGTCTGATCGCGGCGAGTTTAGCCCAGCGGATTTGCAGGCCCGTTACCGCGTGTCATCGTCCGGCATTTACAGCTGCGGGTCAGCCCGCGTCCCTACAATCCCCGCTCGACTGAAGGCTCGGTGGCGCAAATGTTGCGAGTGGCCGGGACGTGTCCGCTCGCAGTGTCCGAGCGAGAAAGGAAGCTCCTTGAATCCATTCTCCGGGTCGCAGACATGGCTTGCCCGCAGGCTCTGCGGAGGGCTGGCAACGTTGGTTCTGGCTGGGTGCAACTCGCTCGCACCCGTCAATCCGCCGATCGATCAGGTCGACGTGAACGGCGGCTATCGAATGAGCAAGATGATCAAGCGAACGCACGGCTTCAAAACCGATGCCGACACCTTGTTCCTGTTGACCTTCTCAGGAGGCGGCACGCGCGCCGCGGCCTTCTCGTACGGCGTGCTCGAAGAGCTCAAGCGCACGAATGTCGTCGTCAAGGGCAAGACCGTCAATCTTCTTTCGGAGGTCGATGCCATCGCCGGCGTTTCAGGTGGCAGCTTCACTGCGCTTGCCTACGCGTTGTATGGCGATCAGCTCTTCACCGAATACGAGCCTCGATTCCTCAAGCGCGACGTCCAGGGCACGCTGACGCGGCGCGCATTGAACCCCGTCAACTGGTTCGCTCTCGGCAGCGGACTCTACGGTCGCTCGGAAATGGCGGCCGACTACTACGACGAAATCCTCTTCAACGGAGCGACCTTCGCGGACCTGATCGACAAGCCGACGCCGGCGACGGCCGTGACCGGTACCGACCTCTCGACCGGGGCGCGCTTCGGCTTCTCGCAGGAGCAGTTCGACCTGCTGTGCTCCGACCTCGGCAAGGTTCGCCTGGCCCGCGCGGCGGCAACGTCTTCCGCGGTGCCGGCGGTCTTGTCGCCCGTCACGTATCACAACTACGGCGGCCGTTGCAATGCGGTGATGCCGGCGTGGGTGAAGGATGTGACCAATCCGGCCGGACCCAGCCGACCGGCCGGTCGAGCATTGCTGCGCTATCGCGACATCCAGAACTACCAGGACAGCAAGAACCGCCCCTACATCCATGTGGTCGACGGCGGGGTCTCCGACAACCTGGGCTTGCGCGGGCTCCTCGAAGCGCTCGAAGAGGTCGAGGCGAGCCCGACCTTCCAGCGCGAAATCGGATTCGAGAACATTCGCCGCATCGTCGTGGTGGTCGTCAATTCGCGTTCCGCCCCGGACACCGATTGGGATCGAAGGGAGCGACCACCGGGCGTCATTTCGCAGCTCTTTCAATCGTCGAGCGTGCCGATCGATCACTTCTCTTACGAGTCGGTCGAACTGCTGAAGGACATCGCGCAGCGCTGGGCCGACAAGCGGGAACTGGAGATCGCCGAGCGCCGCCTGGCCGGCATGTCGAAGGCCCAAGCCGAAGCGGCCGTGCCCAAGCTGAGCTTCGACGCCATCGACGTGAGTTTCGATTCCATCGAGAACCCCGACGAGCGGCGCTACTTCATGAACCTGCCCACCAGTTTCGTCCTGCCCCCCGAAGCCGTCGATCGCTTGCGCGAACTCGGCGGGCGCCTGCTGCGCGAATCGCCGACCTATCAGGACGTGCTGAAAAGAGTCGACGAAAGCAATGCGGCTTCGAAGCGAAACGCCGCCGCGCAGCAGTAGGACGAAATCAGGAGGACAGCAGGGAAGAATCGCTGTCCTGATCGCCGAGCAGTTGGGCGTCCACGCCGTCGCACAGGCAATGCAGCACCAGCAGATGGATTTCGTGGATGCGCGCGGCGCGCTCATGCGGCACGCAGATCTGCACGTCGGTTTCGCGCAGCGCCCGGCCCACGGCGCCGCCGGGGCCGCCGCCCGTGTTCGCCGCATTGCCCAGAAGCGCGACGACTGTCATGTCCCGCGCATGGGCAGCTTCGACCGCTGCCAGCACCGAGGCAGATTGGCCGCTCGCGCTCAATACCAGGAGCACGTCGCCGGCTTGGCCCAGCGCGCGGACCTGCCGCGCATAGCGGTCGGAGTCCGGCGCATCGAGCGTGTCGGCGGCGGGGTCGGTGGCGTCGCCGGAAAATGCAATCGCGGCCAACTCGGGACGATCGCGCTCGAACCGGCCGACGAACTGCGCCGCGAACTGCGCCGCGAGAAAGCCCGAGACCCCCGCGCCGCACGCCAGGATCTTGCCGCCGCTGGTCACGCACGCAAGCAGCGCCTGCATGGCCTGGGAAACCGATTTCCCGAGGAGAGGACCCGCCTGATACTTCAGGTCGGCACTGTCGATGAAATGCTGCTGAATCCGTTGCTCGAACATGGGGCGGGATGATAACTGTGCATGCGTGTGCGACTGATGAAACAAAAGGTGTATGCGGAGAGTGCGGTGAGGTGCCCGATCGGCCCTCAACCGGCATCGAAGGCACCCTGTATCCATTCAATTTCCTGCTCGAGCAGGACAACGTCGAAACGGCACGGCGGCAGCGCTCGAAGCCGGCTGATGTAGTGCCGCGCGGCAAAGACGATGCGTCGCTGCTTCACGCCCGTAATGCTCCCGCCGGCACCGCCATGCGTGGCCGCGGTGCGCCGGCGGACTTCGACGAAGACCAGCGTGCCGTCGCGCGGATCTCGCATGATCAGGTCGATCTCACCGCCGCCGCGCCCCGGCGTTCGATAATTGCGCGCAACCAGGCGCAGGCCTGCCGCCTCTAGATGTTCGAGCGCGGCGTCTTCGGCCGCATCGCCGCGCTGCTTGGTCGTCACACGCGACGACGTCCCTGTTGTCTTGTTCTGGAGAAAACCCATTGAACTCATTCGCTCCCGCTTCGTTCGGCGCCGCCCTGCAAGCCGCAAGCGATGCCGCGGGCGCGCAGCATTATCCGCAGGCGACGCTCTACGTCGTCGCCACGCCGATCGGCAACCTGGCCGACATCACGCTGCGCGCGCTGCACGTGCTGCAGATCGTCGATGCGGTGGCGTGCGAGGACACCCGGCACACGCAGAGCCTGCTGCGTGCCTACGGCATCGACCGGCCGTCCTCGGGCTTGCTGGCCGTGCATCAGCACAACGAAGCCGAGGCGGCGCAGTCCGTGATTGCACGGCTCGCGAACGGGGAACGCATTGCGTATGTCAGCGATGCCGGCACGCCCGGCGTGAGCGACCCCGGTGCGCGTCTGGTGGCCGCCGTGCGTGAGGCCGGCCATCGCGTGCTGCCGCTGCCGGGTGCGAGCAGCGTGACGACCTTGGTCGGCGCGGCGGGTTTGGTGGCGGATGGTGATCAGGCCAGCGCATTCGTTTTCGCCGGCTTCCTCCCCAGCAAGGCCGGCGAGCGCGATGCCGCGGTGCTTGAACTTGCCAGCGAGTCGCGCAGCGTTGTGCTGCTTGAAGCGCCTCACCGCATCGAGGCGTTGTCGCGTGCGCTGGCGAGCCTCGGTGAACGACGCGTGACCGTCGGGCGCGAGTTGACGAAGCAGTTCGAGGAGATCGCGACCGTCGCCGCTGCCGCCCTACCCGGCTGGTTCGCGGAGAGCCGCGATCGCACGCGCGGCGAATTCGCGTTGGTGTTGCATCCGAAACCCGCTGCGGCCGACGATGGCGCGGAGGGCGAGCGCGTGCTGCGGTTGCTGCTTGCGGAACTACCACTCAAGAGCGCCGTGCGTCTTGCCGCCGAGATCAGCGGCGCACCGCGCAATGCGCTCTACGAAGCTGGCCTTCGGCTGCGCGACGTGCAAGACGACTAGGAACCGTCCGCGCGTCGGCGTCAGCCATCGAGTTCGGGGTATGCGCGGAAGATGCCGATCGTGCGGCCGCAGCGAGTTCTCTCGCAGGCATAAAATGCACAGAATTCTGTAACCCCCTCAAAGGAGCCGGCCATGGGCTTTTCAGCTAGAGATGTTGTGCCATTCACGGCGGCCCGTGCCAACCTTTCTGAGCTGGCGGACCAGGTCAGGGCCGGCGCCGAGAAGATCATCACCAAGAATGGCGAGAGCTATGTTGCGTTGATCGACGTCGACCGCCTGGACTACTACCACCGCCTGGAGCTGGAACACATCCACCTGCTGCTGATCGACGACGCCAAGCGCGGGCTCGACGACATCACGGGTGGCCGCACGCATGACGCGGACTCGGCTCTGGCTTCGCTCCAGAAACGAAGGGCTGCCGCAGCCTCGACGGCCAGGGCAGTCAAAAAGCGTGGCTGAGCGCCTTCACCGGGTCGAGCTGACAGACAGCTTCATTGCGCGCCTCGAATCCATTGAACTGTTCTTGACAGAGGCCAATGCGCCATTTGCCTACGACAACCTGCTCGCAGGTCTGCGCAAGACAGTAGTACCCAACCTTGCGCGCTTTCCGTTGATAGGACGTCGCTACGTTGAGCAACCGCCCCAATCCGTTGAAGCGCTGGAACAACTGGCCAAGCTGCCTGCAGGGGCGCTTGATCGCTTGCGGATATACCTGCACGGCGACTACCTGATGCTGTATGCGGTGTTTGAAGAAGTGGTCTATCTGTTGTCGATTCGTCATCACCGGCAACTGTCTTTCGACTTTGCAGGCCTGTGGCCAACGTAGCAAGTACCAGAAGCACGGGTGAAAAACCTGACGGTGACCGCCCGCGGTCGGCGTCAGCCATCGAGTTCGGGGTACGCGCGGAAAATGCCGTCCTCGTTGAAGGCGATGCGCCGCGGGCTCTGCAGATAGTCGTGCACTCGCTGCCGGCGGCTCACGTTCGTCGCGAGCTTGGCAACGGCGGGCGTTCGTGCGAGCGCCCGCGCAGTGGCCTTGGGGAACGCATAGCGCAGACCCGACACGAGTTGGAACAGCGAGAGATCGGCGTAGGTCAGCGAGTCGCCGACCAGATGCAGATCGCCTGAGCGATTGCGCTGCAGGATCTTCTCGAACCAACCGAGGAACTTCGGGATGCGTTCTTCACGGAAGGCCTCCGCCCGCGCGAGTGCTGCGTCGCGCTGATCTTCGTAGTAGAGATCGGTCGATAGCGGGTGATGCGTGTCGTGCGCTTCCATCACCGCATCGGCGATGGTGAGTTGCAGTTGATGAGTCCAGAGCGCGTCGGCATCGCCGGCACCGGCCAAACCCAGCTTCGGGCCAAGGTAGAGCAGGATGGCGGCCGTTTGCCCGACGATGATGTCGCCGTCGATCAGAAACGGCGGCGCGAAAGATGGGCGCGGATTGCCGGGGTCATCGAGCTTGCGCATCAGCGCGGCTTCGCCACCGCCTTTGGACGGCGGCTCGCGGGCTACGTCGACATACGGAGCGCCAGCCGCCTCCAGCGCCAGACGGACGAATTCGCCGCGACCCTGGATCGAGGGCCAATAGTGCAGTTGATAAGTCACGGAACCTCCGCGCAAGAAACCGTCAGGCGGGCATCCTGGCGGCCCGACAGCGACGCCAATGTCAGCGCCAGCCTCGCGCCCACCTCGGCGTTGTGCTTCACGAGCGCGATGTTGGTGGCCAGGCTGCGTCCGCCCGTCAGCGCCTTGATGCGCGCCAGCAGGAAAGGCGTCACGGCCTTGCCCGTGATGCCCTGCGCCTTCGCCTCGTCGAGCGCCTGTTCGGTCAACGCGTCGATCTCCTCGCGCGGCATCGCCGCGGCTTCCGGCACCGGCGTGCTCAGCACGACGCCGCCTGCCAGGCCGAGGTCCCACTTGGTGCGGATGAACCGGGCTTGTGCTTCCGCGTCGTCGAGCCTGTAGTCGGCGCGGAAGCCACTGTCGCGCGTGTAGAAGGCCGCGAAGTTGTCCTGCTCGCAGCTGAGCACCGGCACGCCATGGGTCTCCAGGTATTCGAGCGTGAGGCCGATGTCGAGGATGGACTTCGCGCCCGCGCACACCACGGCCACCGAGGTCCGCGCCAGTTCCTGCAGGTCGGCGGAGATGTCGAAGCTCTCCGACGCGCCGCGATGCACGCCGCCGATGCCGCCGGTGACGAAGACTTCGATGCCGGCCAGCGCCGCGCAGATCATCGTGCCGGCCACCGTGGTCGCGCCGAGTCCGCCGGCGGCGAGCACGGCTGGGAGGTCGCGGCGGCTGACTTTCTGGGCCTCTTTCGAGCGGCCGAGCAGCTCCAGCTCGTCGTCGGACAGGCCGATGCGGATGCGTCCGCCGATCACGGCGATCGTCGCGGCCTCGGCGCCCAGGGCGCGGATCAGGGCTTCCACTTCGCGTGCCGTGCGGACGTTTTCCGGGTACGGCATGCCGTGGGCGATGATGGTTGATTCCAGCGCGACGATGGGTCGGCCGGCGGCTTGCGCTGCGGCGACGGGGGCGCTGAAGGTTAGCCAGGAGCGGGCGAGGTCGGTAGTCAGCATGCCCGCCATCATGATCAAAGTCGGCGGCGAGAGCTACTGGAAGTCGCAGCTTGGCTCTCATCTTCCTGGTCGAGGAAGGCACGGACGGCGGGCCCCGTGAGGAGCACGAGGTCGACGCCCTGCTTTGACAATTGCGCCCGCACGTCGGCTGTGTGGATCGCGCGCTTGATGGCGTCGGCCAGCTTGTCGACGATCGCGCCGGACGTGCCCGGTGGTGCGTAGATGCCGCCGACCTTGCCGCCGCTGTTCTTCAGCCACTCGATGTGATCCTGGAGGTCTGTGGCGGGAATGGACGAATTCACTGCCACCCCGCATGGCAATAGGCTGATCAGTGCCACGGGCACGAAGTCCTCGCACGGGTCGTGCTCGAGCTTGTTGTAGAGGTGTGGCGCGATCGACATCGTCATGGTGCTGCTCATCAGCAGCGTGTGGCCGTCCGGCGCCGCACGTGCAACTGCCGCGAGACCTAGCGTGCCACTCACGCCGGGTCTGCTGTCGGTCGCGACCGGCTGACCCAATTCGACGCCGAGCCTACCGGCGACCACCCGCGCGATGCTTTCGAAAGGGCCGTTACGCAAGTTGCCGACAACCATGCGGATCGCCCGGGTGGGGTAAGCCGATTCGGCGGACTCGGCGGTCTGCCGCTTGGAGGATGTGATGTCGAGAGTGAGGTGCTTGAGCAAATGGTGCATGGTGTCTCCCTGAAAGCGCGTTGGTAGAACTGCCGCGAAGAGCCACATGTCGCTACGCAAAGATGCGCGAGTTGACGAGACCCGCGTCACATCCGAGGCCCTTCGCTTTGTGGTCATAATATCCCGAAACGGGATATTCGAAAACGGGATGTACGTTCGTCCGCGTGCCACGTGGACTGCAACCCAATCCCTATTCGAAGCTTCGGCAACTGCTCGCGCAGGCGCGCAGTGACGCAGCTTTGACGCAGTCGCAGGTGGCAGATCGCTTGAAGCGACCACAGTCCTTCGTGTCGAAGTATGAGAACGGAGAGCGGCAACTCGACGTGATCGAGTTCATCGATGTGTGCAAAGCGCTCGGCGTTTCGCCAGCTGCACTAGTCAACCAGCTTGCATAGGCCGTGCCGTCGCACAGACTTTCTTGCGCGCGGCCGATCAGCGGCTATGAACAAGTGCAGCTGAAAGATCAGCGAAAGCGTGCGAGATCGGCAGTTTGCTCTGAGGGAGGTATGCCTGTGGGGCTCGTCACGTACGAGGTTGGACAGGTTGCCTAGTTGCGACCGTTGCCTGATGTCCATTCCGCTCCGCCGATAGCCCAAGTTGAAGTGACTGATACGTCGCTGCCGCGGTGGAATGCAAAGTGGAACTTGCGAGCTGTGATGCCGATGCGCCCCCCTGTAGGTACTCCCGCGCTTCTTCCCCTCGGGGTAGTTTGCCCCCCTCGCAAGCGCCAGTCGCAGTTCGCGGCGATTGGTTAAGAGAGGGGTGATGAGTGAAATCACATCGTTTCACATCGCTTTGAGCTCAGCACCCGTCGCTAGTCACTTTGAACCTCTCCCTGTCACTGGCCTTAGGAACTCCATGTTTCGCGTCTTCGCCATCGCAATTGCACTTCTTCGGAAACCGATCCGCTTCGCCGCGATGGTGAAAGCTCTGCGGCACGCGATTCAGCCCGACCGCTTCCACCCCGAGCGAATCTAGCAGCATCGCTGAATGCGGACGTTCGGGGTGCACCTCAACGACTGCCCCATGACCCATCAGACCCGAAACGACCCGGCGCGGACGCACGATCCGCGCGGCCAGCGGCGCGCCAAGATTGCGGGCATCGAGCACCACGAAACTCCTCGGAGCGCTTGCGCGTGGAATGCTTGTTTCGGCAGCTCTTGCCTGGTCCTATCTCAAGTGAGTGCGGAGTTCCTTGACCATGTCGATGCGGCTCCCGCAGTCCGCGCGCGGATGAAGCTGCGCTAGTGCGGCTTGCAGCTCGGCCATGCTGCGCGAGCCGGATCGTTCGGCGCGATGCCCTGGCGGATCTAAGGGCCTTGCGGGGACGCCGCCGAGTCGGTGGCCACGAGCGCATGGGGTTGAGGGTGTCAGGCAACCAAGCCGCGCAGACGGCTTCAAAGCCCGTGCAGGCACATTGCCGTCGCACCGTCCGCTTGCGATGCTTCCAATTTGCCCAACTCCTCAAGTACATTTGCAAAAAAGTGTGTCCGGAGAGAACGAGATGCCGATTCCACCAGTCGATGCGCAAGCCATCACACAAGCGATGCAAACCTTTGACGCGGAGCTCAGGCACACCGACGAGTACAAGGACTGGCAAAGCAATGAAGCACAGCTGTGGGCGGTCGAATCCAACGATCAGCTGTACCCGCCTAAGAAGATCGTCTCTCTTGCCACTGGGACGTCTGTCAACAGCTTTTCGGGCGGTCAAGAGACCAACAAGTACCTCAGTGACCGTGGCTTCGCGATCAAGCGCATCCGTGACGCAGGATTGCGAGCTGTGTTCGCGGACATCATGGCCCGCTACCCGACTCTGCACAGCACGCAAGAATTCAAGGGCAACGCCGAGGCCCGAGAGCTCTTCAAGCGCGCCCGCGAGATTCTCCAAGGATGGGTCAACACCACTGCCAACCCCAACCTGCAAGTCATCGCTTCTTATGGCAAGGGCAACTGGGCCACTATCCCTTGGATCTCAATCCTTGACACGCGCGAAACGAAGTCGACACAACGAGGGACCTACGTTGTCTATCTTTTCCAAGACGGCGGGCAAGGCGTCTACCTCAAACTTGCGCAAGGCGTCACCGAAGTCGAAGACGAATTTGGAGAGAGATCCGCCTTCGAGGTGCTTTCTCAGCGCGCGAATCAGCTGCGTCCTGGCCTGTCCGATCTCGCCGACCAAGGCTGGGACCTGACTGGGAAGTCAGATCTCGGATCCAACGCTCGCCTGGCTCGCCTCTACGAGGCGTCCAGCATCGCCTCCAAATACTACGCCGCGGATGCAGTCCCCTCAGACGGCGAGCTTCAGAACGACCTGCTCGTCCTTCTCGCCAAGTACGAGCCCATCGTGACGGACCGGGTCCGTCAGCAAGGTGTTGCCAAGGACGACCGCCCCCTTTCGCTAATTGGGACATGGAGAGAGGTCGATCAGGACCTTGCCAAGGTGCGAGAAGCGATCGACAGAAATGGAAGCTGGGCCAGTTGGTGGAGCTTTCCGATCAAAGAGGGTGCGCTCGATCGACTGCGTCCTCCATTCAACCTGTATGCCTATGCAGGCAATCGACGTCTCGCGGCACGGATGACTGTCGTCGAGCTAAGTACCAGCAACGGAAACACCGGCATCGAATCGCCCTGGCCGGAAGCTACAGATCCAGACTTGCATGGCAAGAAGCGAGCCGGAGACAGGCAAAGCTTGATCTTCAAGACTTGGGTTCGCATCGGTGCCATCGAAAGGCTCACACCTCCCCGCCCTGTGGACGATCTCGAGCCAGCAGTTGGGCTCTCGACGCCAGACAGTGTTCTCAATCAAAACTCCTTTGGCTACGTCATCGAGGACGAACCTCCGATCTCGCGCCCTCCAGTCGTGCCCGATCTGGTGCTTCCGCGTCGCCAGGATCTCTCGGTGCTCGCGGAGCGTACGGGGCTACGACTCGAACTGCTTCAAGAAATGCAGGACGCCCTGCTCGGGAACTCGCCCCAAATATTGCTCGCGGGCCCGCCGGGCACCAGCAAGACATGGCTTGCTCGCGAACTCGCGCTCCACCTAGCGGCTCATCAACCTGAGTTCGTGCGCTTCGTACAGTTCCACCCGAGCTACAGCTATGAATCTTTCATGGAGGGTCTTCGCCCTATCCCAAGCAACGGAAGCATTCAATTCCAGCTCACGCCCGGGCTGGTCTTGGCAACCGTCGCGGACATGCGCGAAAAGAACCTCGCAGACCGAAAGGATGTCGACTATGTCATCGTCCTGGACGAGATCAATCGTGCCAACCTGCCCCGAGTACTGGGGGAGCTCATGTTTGCCTTCGAGTACCGTGATCAAACAGTTCAACTGCAGTACTCAAGTGAGCTCGCGCTTCCCGGCAATCTACGCTTCATCGGGACAATGAACACTGCAGACCGCAGCATTCGGTCCATTGACATTGCCCTGCGGCGCCGCTTCGAAGTCTTCGAACTTGGACCAGACCCCGAGGTACTGGAACGCTACCACCGCAAGGTCAACGCCGACTTCGATGCGCGCAGTCTTGTTCGCGGCTTCGTCGCGTTGAACCAAGCGCTCACCGAACACCTGGACCGCCACCATACCGTCGGCCACGCGTTCTTCATGCGGCCGAACTGGAGCGCGGACATGCTCCAAAGCACGTGGCGGCGACGAATCTACCCGCTCATTGAAGAGTACTTCTTTGATCAACCAGATCTTCTAGGGCAATTCGCGCTCGATCGCTTCTGGGCCGACTAACCGCAGCGGATGCCATGCGAGCCCTGAAGATCATTGAGTCACGCCCAACCGAGCTCGTCCTGAGCGAACAGGATGCGGCCTCACTTCGCAGCTTGGGGCAGCAGTTCGCATCGGCCTCAACTTGGTGGGGCGCCGCCGAAGAGAGCGACGAAGCGTCCCCCCGCTCCGTGATCCAAGTCAATCCTGCAGGCGGTGAAAACTACCTGGTAATAGTCATGAACATGGTTGGCGTCATCCGCCTTCCTGAGGTTCAACTTGAAGTCACCCCAAAGATCCCCGAATCACACTTCCTCCATTTGGCCGAGCGTGCCACGCTTTCTCCACGAATCGCGACCTCAGAGGTCGGCGTCCAAGCCGATACCAGCTTCGTCGAGGTTCTCGCACTGTGGTTTCTACAGGCTATCGAAGGGTTGCTCAGGCGAGGGTTGCGTCCAGACTACTTTGCATTCGAAGATGAATTGTCAGCCGTTCGAGGACACCTCAAGGCTGTGGAGACGACGCTGGCCATCATGCAGGGTCGCCCTGTCGCGCATTGCACGTTCGAAGAGCTTTCGGAGGATGCGCCGCTCAACAGAGTCCTCAAAGCAGCGTGCCAACGGCTTGCGACCAACCAAGCGTTGCGACACAGCACTCGCACCCGCGCCCGACGGGCCTCATTTAGGATCCAATGCACAGCGATGCGCCCCGCAGATCTCCTCGTACGCGTTGATCGCACGTCCGGCAACTACAAGCGTGCAGTCTCGCTGGCCCACCTCATCCACCGTAGCCTTGGCGTCTCACTGCGCCTAGGCGTTCGGTCAGGAACAGCGTTTCTCATTCGGACGCCTGAACTGATTGAGGAAGGCCTTCGCAACGTCGTGTCGCACGCCTTGCCTGGGGTTTCGGTCGAGAAGCGTTCGGAACCGATCTCGACAGCTGGGTTGACGATGAATCCCGATCTGGTCTTCAACGGAAGCTTCGCAATAGGCGACATCAAGTATCGAACTCTGGGACCCGACTGGCGACGCAGCGACCTCTACCAAGTGGTGGCCTTTGCAGCTGCGTTCAGAACGAAGCATTCGGTCGTGCTCGGTTTTTCACAGCAAGTTGCGAGCAAAGTCCCCCAGCGTGTCCAAGTGGGTGACGTCCATGTTCAGCCTATTGGTTGGTGCGCAGACGCGAGCATTTCACCCGCGGAGTCCGAACTGATGCTCCACACAGAACTCCAGCGCTGGTGGTCCACCATCCCCTGTCGTATCCCACACGACCTGCGCGTCGGCTTGCTGGCGTGATTTCAGACCGCCTAGCTTCCGCTCAGGGCACGAAGGCGACGAGGCGGAGCGCTTTGCCACCTGGCGCGCTGTCCGTCGCTCGGAATTCGCATCGAGACATCAAGACTGATTCCTGGCGGGCATTTCCTACGCAACAGTCTGCTTTCGCCGAGAACTGACACCCGGCGGGTGGCACGCGACCGACAACCGAGCACTTCTCTTCGGTCGATCGCTTCCGACCCCAAGCAATCTCGCCTCGGACAAGATAGCCCGATCTATGTAGTTAAGTAGCTGGTTGGAAAGCCCGGCGCCCGGCCGCCACTCCTCCGTCCTTCGGCGTAAGTCCGATATCACCCAAGGGATTTCCACTTGTTCACATCCAGTGCGCCAAGTCTATTAAGGCATGCGGCGAACTCCCACAGGTGTTCTGGTGGGCGGCGAAAACTCGAAGATGAGTGTGCTGGAAAAGCTCGCCAGACTGGCCCTCGAATACTAAGACTAGATGCCCCCACATTTGGGCGAACTGCCCCCAAAATGCCCCCGCATGCCCCCGGATTGACGCACACTTCCGCGTACGCACTCGCACGACCGCCAAGGCATTTTCAGAGGTAAAACGAAAAAGGCTAGAAGCTTGTGGAAGCTTCCAGCCTTTGAATTGGTTCGCCGCCAGGAATCAAAAAGTCTTCCGCAACCCGCATGAATGCTGGCATTGGCAACTGCAAACATTCTAAATACCAACAAAAATACCGACGAAAATCTGGATGTCTCATCCGGCCCACACACATGCCGAAATCATGCCGATATCAGCAGACGTGGGAACGCCAGGTGGCAAAAAAAAGAGCACGCCTTGCGGTGTGCCAAGGCATCTTGCACTCCTGATTTGCACCCGCACCTGGGCACCCGATGTGGTTCGGTCTGCTACTGCACTGGCCTGCTCTTGGGTAGAGCTGTTGCCGTGTCACGGAATGCCGCAAGAGCTGCCTCCAAGTGTTCGATGATCTCCTGCTGCAGCACATCTGGCGACGGCAGATCATCGAGGTTGTCCAAGGTGTCGTCCTTCAGCCAGAAGATGTCGAGACTGGCCTTGTCGCGCGCCATCAATTCTTTGTAGCTGAAGAACTTAAACCGCTCGGTCTCTTTCCGCTCGTGCCGGTTCTCGGCGTGATAGCAGGCGATGAAGTCCCGTAAATCGTCTAGTTTTAGCGTCCGCGTCTTCAGCGTGAAGTGCTTGTTGGTGCGTAGGTCGTAGAACCACACGCCCTTGGTATGCACCCGGCCGTCCTTAGGGGCGTTGTCAAAGAACACCACATTCGCCTTGACCCCCTGAGCGTAGAAGATGCCAGTGGGCAGGCGCAGGACGGTATGTACATCGCAGGTCTCGAGCAGCTTGCGGCGGATCTTTTCACCCGCGCCTCCCTCGAAGAGCACGTTGTCGGGCAACACCACGGCCGCTTTGCCATCTACCTTCAACATGCTCACGATGTGCTGCAGGAAGTTGAGCTGCTTGTTCGAGGTGGTTTCCCAGAAGTCCTGACGCTCGTAGGTGAGCGCGTCGCGGTCTTCCTCGCCTTCCTCGTTGGTGATGGTCATGCTGCTCTTCTTGCCGAAGGGCGGGTTGGCCAGCACATAGTCCACCTTCAGCTTGGGCTCGGCGATCAGCGCATCTGAGCGATCGACCGCAGGCTCTCCCTCCAGCTCGCCGATGTTGTGCAGGAACAGGTTCATCAGGCACAGGCGGCGCGTGTTAGGCACGATCTCGTTGCCGTGGAAGGTGGCATCGCGCAGGAATTCTTTCTGCCGCTTGTCCAGCTTGGCCCCGGGCCGGGTCAGCCAGTTGTAGGCACCCAGGAAGAAGCCGCCCGTGCCGCAGGCCGGATCGGCGATGGTCTTGCCTGGCGCGGGGCGCAGGCACTCCACCATCGCCTGGATGATGGGGCGCGGCGTGAAGTACTGGCCGGCGCCGCTCTTGGTGTCTTCGGCGTTCTTCTGCAGCAGGCCCTCGTACAGATCGCCCTTGGTGTCGGCATCCATGCCCACCCAGCTCTGCTCGTCGATCATCTGCACCAGGCGCGAGAGCTTGGCCGGGTCCTGGATCTTGTTCTGGGCCTTGAAGAAGATCGCGCCCAGCATGCCGGTGCCCTGCCCCAGCTTGTGTAGCGTGGCCAGGTAATGCGCTTCCAGCGGCTCGCCGGTCTTACTGCGCAGGCTGCCCCAGTCGTGGCCCTTGGGGATGCGTGTGTTGCGGTTGTAGGGCTCTTGCGCGTATTCGTGCGCCATCTTCAGGAACAGCAGGTAAGTCAGCTGCTCCAAGTAGTCGCCATAGCCCACGCCGTCGTCGCGCAGCGTGTGACAGAAATTCCAGACTTTCTGGATGAGGGTGCTTGTGTTCACGTCAGGCCTCTAACAATTCTTGTATCCATGGGTGCGCGTCACTGCGCTGACCACGCAGCAGAAAGTGCATATCGCCGCTGTAGGGGGACTCACGGTCGATCGCTCGACGCAGTCGGCCAGCAACGGTCTTGAAGTCCGCCGCGCGGGCAGGGTCTTGGGTGGCCAATTCAAACAAGCGTTTACCTTCGTCTGCGTCCGCCATCAACTGGACTGCGCTCGCATGCCGTCGTTTGCAGGTGGCTTCGTAGTGAAGGTGATAGATCTCGATGGAAGCTTCAGCACGCTGCTTGGCGATCGGATCGGTGCTTGTCGCGCAGGGCTGACCGTTCTCTTGATGGCACCCCAGCAGGCGCCAGTCGGATAACTCGCACGGGTCTAACAGCAGCGGCTGTTCTCCGGCCACCGCTCCGACTGCGTAAACCCGCTGCGCTTCGTTGACCAAGGGAAAGCGGTCTGCTTTGCCGCCGGCCGTTCCGTTCTCAATATCCTTCCGCCTGCTGTTGCAATAGGTGCATGCATACCGAAAGTTGCTCTCGTCAAAAGCCAACCAACGATAGCCTGTGTGTGGGTAGGCGGCATCGCTGACCTTGCCTTTTGGCCGGAAGTGATCCACGGCGTTGTCTGATCGGTCAACACTCGATTCGCAGTACCAGCATTTGTCGTGCAGCAGGTTGGCGAGTCCATCCTTGAGATCGCGCCAAACAGTGCCGTGTTCGTTCGGGTCTGCGCCGCCCGCCACGGCTTGCGTCGCCGCCTGCGCGCGCACAAGCCATCCGGTTGGTTTCACCAGCTTCGTGCGGTCCACATACCTCAAGGTGCGGCCCCCTGCGACACGTTAGCTTCGTCGGCCAGCAACTCCGCAATCAGGCGTTTGGCCAAATCTTCACGTTCGGTGCGGGACATCTGCACTACGTTCTTGGCAAGCTCGCCGGGTCGTTCCGTCTTGAACCGCTCTACAAGGAACGCATTCCGCAAGCGCAAGTAGCGGGAGTACTCATCATCAGGATGGAAGAAGCGGAACCCAAGCCTGTCGAGTTGCGCATTAATGTTGTCCAACTCGCGCTGCTCGTCTGGCGAGAGTTTCTCTTTGGCAGCGAAGGCTCTTTGTGTCTCCAGAAGTTCCTGAGTGGGATGATCCAACGACGACGTGATGCCGAACATGTCGCTCGTCACGATTGCGGCGTAGCCCATACCGCGCGGCGCCATCTCCGGATAGCAAGCCAAGATCTGACGGTGACCGTCCTGTTTGTGCATTCGCAGAATCTGCACCTGCTCGCGATCCAGCTCGGCAATGGCCAATGGGTTGTGAGTCGTCAGCAGAATGTGGCTGGTTTCTTCCTGCTTCGTGCTACTGGCGATGAACTGCTTCAGGTAAGAGATGTAGTCAACGCTCCAGCGCGGATTCAAATGCGTATCCGGCTCATCCAGCAAGAAGAGGCTCTCTTCCTCGGCGGTGAAACGCAGTAGGCCCAGAACGGTCAGCAACTGCTGTTCGCCTTCGCTGAGTTCACGGAAGGTCACGCTGCCATCGTTCTTCTTCAGGCGCACGCGGATACGCACCTCTTCGATGAGCTCAGAGACGTAGGTGCTCTCCAGGTCACGGAAGAATTGCGCGGGCAGCTGCTCCCCGACTAGGCGTCGGAGAGCGTCAATGTCCTTGACGAAGAGATACTGAAACTCTGTTCTTTCCTCGTTCCAAAGGGTGATTTGCTTGACCCGCTTGATCCGAACGGGAGCAAGCGCGATGTCTTGGAGTCGATCCAAGAATGTCTGAACAACGCCTTTGGATCCCCAAAACCTGTCATCACCAGCAACATCTAGCTTCTTCTTCCCGCGTCGTTTGCTCCAGCCAGGCTGTTTCAAGACGAAGAGAACCGACTCGATGCCTTCATCAGGATCAATCCCCAAGTCATTCTCGAGGAGCTCTCGAACTTCAGCCGACTGCTTGATCATGAAAGCCAGCAACACAAACTGGCTGTGCACCGGCATCGCATAGAACAGCCGCTTCAGCCCGGGATCTTCGCCGTTGCGCAGCTTGTTGTCGTAGGTCTCCAAGTAAGGACGAAACACCTCGTGCATGCGCTGGCTCTCGCCAGAGTAGTAGCTGAACACATAGCGCGGCAAGTACTCGGCGCCCGCATTCAAGAAAGCAGTGAGCTTGATGGCTTTGCCACGCAGAGCCGATACCGGTTTCTCATCCGCGGCAAATGGGATTAGCGTCCCGTTTCCCCGGGCTTGAGCATCCGTTGCGATGTGGATTGTGAAGGGATCTTTTTCACGATCTGGGTCCGCGTCGATATGGATGTGCCGCAGATCCTCACCCGAACCCATGCGAAAGGCGAGCTGAAAGGCAAAGGCCGGCTTACGCTCCTTGGCGATCAAGTCGCGAAAAATGATGGCTAGCGCTTCCAGCACATTGGACTTGCCGGTGCCGTTCCAACCGATGACCACTGTGACCCAGTGTTCCTGATCGAAGTCGATAGTGACGTTCTTCAGGTTCTTGAACTGGTGCGTTGGGCTTTGCTTGGCGCTGCCGATGGTGAGCTTGTCCAGGCGCATGCTCAGCCAGCGAGCAGTTTGAGTTTGTCGTGCAGCTTGCGGCCCTGCGCATTGGTAACCGCCTCCACCGCCAGGCGGCCCGCCTTGTCCAGCTTGCGCAGCTCGGCATACAGCTCTTCGATGCGCTCGGTCAGCGCGCCGTCGGCCACGCCGCAGCGGCGGAAAGCTTCTTGCGCCGGCACCCAGTCGCCCGCTTCTTCGAGCACGTCGATCAGTTTTTTCACCACGGCGGCGATCTCCTTTTCTTGTTTGATGCGGCGAACCTTGGGCTGCTTGGCGCGCTCCGCTCGCTCATCACGGATGCGCTCCAGCAGCACGCTGGCCGTTTCGTCGTTCGGGTCCTGCGGTACCAGCTGGCCGGCGAAGGCGGCGCGGAGGATGTTTTGGCGCTGGGCAGCGGATTGCTTGAGCGAGTGCTCAACTGATTGCTCTTGGACATCCAGCGCCGAAAGATTGTCAATGAGTACCCGCATGGAGACTTCTTGTTCTGCACGGGGAGCAATCGGAACAGAAATCTTGGAGATCTTGCTAACGCTGAGCGTATACAGACCACTCGTGGTTGCAGCTAGTCTTGACAATATTTCAATGCCGCCCAATGAGTTAAGCCATGTCTCTACAAATTGGCTGACGACACCCATGGGTCGCACGCGAATCAAATGATTTTGGTGAACCGCGTTCTCGATTGAGCCGTCCCATAATGCGCAGCGCCCAATCTCGGTGAGGCTCCCATTACCTTCGACGATGAGCACATCGCCGGCGACCAATGCAAGACGTTCAAGCTCGCCCTGAAAAAGCTCAATTTCATGTACATCTTGTAGTTTGAGTTTTCCACGTGCTACGTTAGCCACTCGAAGAAATGGATACTTGTTCTTGATTGGCGCCCGTGACGGCTGCTTTTGGATTCCTCCTTGAATCTCTGAAATCTGCTCAATGCTCGCCCACACCCACCCCTCAGGCAGTTTCGGCAAATCGGTGGTATCCGGCTGCACCGTCTCGGGGTATTTCTTCTGCCAGCCTTGGGGCGGGGCTTTGCCTTGTTCCTTGAACTTGGCGAGCTGTTTAGCTTCCCAACGGGCGCGGCGTTCGGTGAGGATGCGTTGCAGCAGTTGGGCGCCGGTCTCGATGGTGGTACCGCGCTGGCGCTGCGCTTCGCGCCAGGGGGCGGTGAGCGCGCCTTCGACGGCAGCCTTGAGCAGGGACTGGCGGTATTGCTGCAGCTTCTTCTGCGCGGCCTTCAGCTCCGCCACGCCGGCATCGAGATCGGACAGTAGTTCTTCGAGTTTGGCGACGATGCGGGATTGCTCTCCGGCAGGCGCAACCACTAGCGGGAACTGAGCAAGTGCCGAACCTTCGATACTTGCAACTGTCGTCCCGTCTTTCGAGCACTTGTCCAAGATCTCGTGTTCTCGGCTAATCAACTGCCAAGCGAGAAACGAACTAGAAATGTCGGACAGGGGCACGAAGGCGCGCATGTCCTGGTTCACTGTGACGGGAACCGTCGTTCGTGCTACGGGCAGCGTCCGCGACAAGATCCCTGAGCGAACGACGACGAGCACGCTCCCCGCAGGCACCACGCTGAGTCGAGCTAAGGCTGCCTCGGTCACATGATCTTCGCTGCCAGCAATTACGTTCGCCTTCATGTCTTTGGGCGAAACCCACGGAATCGCTCCGCCCATCCAGAATCTGGGGTCGGACTTCGGCGGTGTGCCACCTCCAACCGCGGAGGTGATCTCTTGAAGACAAGAGGCTTGCCAACCTTCGGGAAGGTGCTCACTCACGCTACCAACTCCTCATTCATCTCATTCATCAGCGCATCCAGTTCCTTGCCAAACAGACCCCAGGCTTTCTGCAAGCCCCCCTTGTCGGCAAGCTCGGCGTAATCAAAATCCTCGCGCGCAATCGAGCATGAGCTTGCGATGTGGTCCTTCATCAAGCGCAGCCATTCGGTCTGCTCCGGCGTGAACGAGGTGCCGCGCTGCGCGTTGTGACGGAAGATCCAGACCTGGAAGCGGCGGTCCACCTCGTCGGCAAAGGGCTTGAGTTCGGCGCCCTCGCCATCCAGCCCCAGCGCGAAGCGCAGCAGGCTGACCAGGTCGGTGAGCTGGCGGCGGCCGGTGGCGCCCTTCACCTGGCTCGCCTGCACGCGGGCGTAGGCGTTCCACAGGCGCTCGGTGGTGAGCATCATCGGCGGCCGGCTCAAACGCTCGTGCAACTCTTCGAGCATGTCGAAGGTGAGCGCGCGGCGCTGGTAGGGCTGCTGGTAGAAGAAGCCCAGGGCGGCGATCTCGTCCTTGTGCTGGCGGATGTAGTCGGCAAATCGCTGAATCACGCCCTCGGCCTGAGCTTCGGCCTGGTCGGAAAAGCCCGAGAAGGTGACCTGATCGAGATTGATGTGGTCGATCAGCTGCTCGCGCTCGCGCCGGACGCCGTCGATCTCGTCGCGCAGCTCGGGCTTGTCGAAAGGTGCGCAGGCGGCAGCCACGCGGCCGGCGCGGGCGGCGGCGATCTCTTCCGGCAGCAACGTGTCTTCGCTGCGGGTGATGCCCTTGGCCTTTGCGGTGGCGAGCGCGGTCTGGACGATAGCGTCCGGGTCCAGCGCGCTGATCAGGGCTTTGCCTAGCTCGCCGACGGGAATACCGCCGCTAATCTTTTCGATGCGCGCTTTCGCCTTGTCGTCGAGCTGCTTGCTCAGGCGCACTAGGCGGTTGGCCAGTGACAGCACCGTATGGTCGTCGCGATGCCCCAAGGCCACGCCTTGCAGCAGGTCTTTGAGTGCCACGCCGGGCTTCTTTTCCAGCGGGCGGCTTTCGGTCTTGCAGGACTTTTCGACGCCAACCGCGTCGATCAGCACGAACCGCGTCTTGGCGCCTTCGGCGCTACCGCTGACGCGCTTGAGACTGTCGGCATCCAGACTGCGCACGCCGCGGCCTTTCATCTGCTCGTAGTAACCCCTACTGCGCACGTCGCGCATGAAGAGGAGCACTTCCAGCGGCTTCACATCAGTGCCCGTAGCAATCATGTCCACCGTCACGGCAATGCGAGGGTTGTAGTCGTTGCGGAAGCTGCTCAGGATGCTGTCGGCGTCTTCCTCGGCGCGGTAGGTGACCTTCTTGCAGAATGCGTTGCCCTGACCGTAGACCTCGCGGACGATGTTGATGATGTCGTCGGCATGGCTGTCGGTCTTGGCGAAGATCAGGGTCTTGGGCGTTTCCTTGCGCGCGGGGAAGATCTGCGTTTCTACCGCCGTCTTCATGGCTTGGATAACTTGGCGGATCTGGCTGCTGTTGACCACCGAGCGATCAAGTTCCTTGCCGGTGTACGTGTTGTCGTCCTCGGTCTCGGCCCAGCGCTTCTTGCGCGTCTGCCGGTCGCGATGATCCACCCACACTTTAGCCTTGAGTTCAGCACCTTTCTGCGTGATCTCGGTTTCAATCTCGAAGACGTCGTAGCCCACGTTGACCCCGTCGGCCACCGAATCCTCGTAGCTGTATTCGGCGACGATGTTTTCGTTGAAGAAGCCGAAGGTGCGCTTGTCGGGCGTGGCGGTGAGGCCAATCAGGAAGGCATCGAAGTAGTCGAGCACCTGCTTCCACAGGTTGTAGATGCTGCGGTGGCACTCGTCGATGATGATGAAATCGAATTCCTCGACCGGGATGGTCGGGTTGTAGCGGACCAGTTTTTCCTGTTTGGCGGTTTGCTGCAGTTCGTTGAGCGAGACGTCCTCGGCCGACTCATCGATGGGCTCGCCGGAGAGGATTGAGTACATACGCTGGATGGTGCTGATGCACACCTGCGCATGCGGGTCGATGCTACTCGATGCCAGCCGCTGCACGTTGTACAGCTCGGTGAATTTGCGGCCATCGTCCGGCGGCGTGTAGGCCATGAACTCCTGGTGCGCCTGTTTGCCGAGATTGCGGGTGTCGACCAAAAACAGGATTCGCTTGGCGCCAGCGAACTTGAGCAAGCGATAGACAGCAGTAATTGCGGTGAACGTCTTGCCGGCGCCGGTGGCCATGTGAATCAGCGCACGCGGGCGGTTTGCGGCCAGCGATTTCTCCAGGCCGGTGACCGCGCTGATCTGGCAGTCACGCAGATTGCGCTCGGGCAGCGGCGGCATGCTTTCGACGAAGCGGCGGCGCAAAGTAGTCGGCTGCGCCAGCCATTCGGCAAGCTGCTCAGGCTTGAAGAAGTGGAAGACCTCGCGCGAGCGCGGTGCGGGGTCGGCGTTGTCGGTAAAGCGGATGATCTGTCCGGTAGCCTCGAACAGGAAGCGCAGCGGCGTGCTGTCCTTGCGCCATTTCAGGTTGGCGGTGGCGTAGCGCTCGGTCTGGACCTCAGTTACGGTGAGGTTCTCACCGGCGCTGTCCTTCTTGGCCTCGATCACACCGCAGGCGCTACGATTGACAAACAGCACGTAATCGGCCGGTCCAGTGTCGGTGGGGTATTCGCGAACGGCTACACCTATACCCGCCGAGAGGTTGAGTTGCCTCATGTCCTGCACGATCCAGCCGGCTTGCTCCAGCTTTTGGTCGATCAATTGGCGGGCCTTGGCTTCTGGTGTCATCCGTGCTTCTCCTCAGCCATGTGCGTGTCTCCTTGCCTTGACACGCAGCGCAGTCGAGTTGATTTCGTTTTCAAGTGTAACGGTGCTGAGGTCGATCCGGTCTTCGTCCACGAATCGTTGCTGCCGCGCCTGAGCTCGACCAGGCAGACCCCCGAAGCCGGGCACAGACGGCCGCCGATCGAACGACAACGAACACGGCCAGCACGACGACGCCGAGCCAGCGCGAGGCAACCACCACTGTCTTTGCCCAAGCCGCATCCACCATGTCCATCATGGACGCGATGCTCAGCCACCGGCCACGTCACCTCAAGATGCCACGGCCAGACGCATACAAATCAGCGCCGCTGAATTGGCTACCTTGATCGGTGTTGACGATCTGCGGCGCGCCCCAGCGCGCGGTAGCCTCTTGCAATGCCTCCACGCAGAAGTCTGCCTCCATCGTGATCGACACACGATGGGCCAGAACCCGGCGGCTCGCCCAGTCCAGCACCGCCACCAGGTACACCCAGCCGCGCGCCATCGGGACGTAGGTGGCTGAAACCGGAAAACGGGAAAAACGTGGAGCCGTGGGAGCGCGAGGAAGAGGCCGCGCTGGAAGCGACGTTCCGCAGCAGACTGGACCAACGACGTAGGGAACCAACCTGCCAACTTCGTCATGAGTGAGCGGGAGCAGCGGGTCACCGTCCCGATCTGCAATCGCGATCGATCACGCACTTTGCGAGCAGTCAGAGCGGGTAGTGGAGCGACGACTCTCCTACCGAAGTGGTCGGAATGAGTCGACGGGAAAGCGAGTCACCGGTGCTGTCAGCATCTCGGCGCTCGCCCCCTTAGTTGATTGGCCTCGCGGCCGCAATTTGCCATTGCTGGGAGCGGATTTTGCGCGGCGCTGACCGCGCAGACAAGCGATTCCATCGCCACAGATGCAGCATCCCGCACTGAGCGTCGCAAATAGGCTGCACTTTGTGGCGTAGGTTCGATGAGATGTCCTGCCGAAATCGGAACACGGGGCAAACGTGGAGCCATGGGAGCGCAAGGAAGAGACCGCGCTGGAGGCGATGTTCAATCAGACTGACTCAACGACGTAGGAACCAACCGGCCAACTTGAGGAAGCAGCAGGTCACCGTCCCGATCTGAAATCGCAATCGCTTCAGTCCTTCTCGTCGTGCTCGGGGTCTCGCTCCACCGGCTTGAAACTGCTGGAGTTTCCGCGGGCGATCGTGAGCAGGAGGCTGGCCAGCGGATCGACGCGCTGCTGGTTGTCCTTCTCGTAGAGGCCCAGGTGCTTGAAGAGCTTTTCCAGCGCGGCGTCCTTTGAGTGCAGCAGGACCTCGATGCCGAACTTCGTTTGTTTGGCGCCGGCGTAAGCGGCTACGGCCTGGGGAGACAGGCCGCGGGTGTCCGTGATGACCGTGCGCGCTTGGCCGTCGCCTCCACATTCCGGGCAACCCGGGTTCGGCCGACGCAGCGAATCAAAGCCGACGCCGCCTTCGTCCTCGAACTCGGCCGGCAGGCCACCCTTCTTGGCGCATGCCTCGCGGTCGTGGTAGTGCTCGGCGATTGTGCGCTGGCGCCGGAATCCTTCGCCATGACAGTGGCGGCAGCATCCGACCTTGATCTGCACCAGTTCGCGGACATCGGCAATGGCGATGTTCCAGGCTTCGCGGAGCACCTTGGCGGCGGTGATCTGAGTGCGTTTCTGCTGCTTCGAGCGGGCCTCTGCGATTGCGGCCCGAATGTTAAGTTTTGACAGGTTTTGAGAAGCAATCACCCGGGCGTTCTTGGGACTGTAGCCAGCCCGGATGGCTGCCTGAGTCGCGTTGAGGTCGATCAGGTACTCATCGACAAAGCGCTGCTGGCGCGGCTCGAGGGCCGCGGACTGGTCGGGCCGTGAAGTTCTTGGCGCAGCGCGTTCGGTGGCGGGCGTCGTCTTGGCACGAACGGGAACGCCCACAGCCTGCTTCCTGGGTGCGGGCTTGGTGCCATTCTTCGGCGTAGCGGGCTTCTTGCCCGTGGGAATTGAGGCCATGGCCGAGAGTGTTCCCGGCGCTCGGGAATCGCGCGAACCCTACATGGGGTCGGCGACTCTTTGCACTGAGCTTCAACGCTCAGCGCAAGTCAGAAACGGGTGGCGCGTTTGGGCTGCCCAAAGCAGCCCCTGAAGGCAAGTCGAACCCACCCTGATGATCAGCGTCATTCAAATCGAGTCTGGCCATACTGCATCATCGCCCCGAGTGTCGTGCCCGCTGCCCTAAGGAGGAGAGAAAAAGATGTCGCACAGCTTGATCGGCCTACTGCGTGAGTTAAAACCGCGCAGGGCCCTTTTCACCACCTACACCTTCAACCCCGCATTCTTCGAGGCCACCATTCTTCAGGCCGCGTTTAGACCCGAGGGATGTCAAATCCACGTGCTAGTCGACGGCGGGCCGCTCGCGGCATCGACCATGGGTTCGTACGCGCAGCACATCGGCACGCGCTATGCCGTCGCGCCCATGCGCGCGCCTGGTGGCGGCATCTTCCATCCCAAGATCGCGCTGCTCGATGCCGACGATCGCCAAGTGCTGTGCGTTGGCAGCGGCAATCTCACCGCTTCAGGCTTGGCGCATCAGCTGGAATGCCTCGACGTCACCGATTTATCGTCGGAGCCCGCAGTGGCCGCGCAACTCAAATCATTCCTACGAATGCTCGCTGAGCGGTGCCGCTCCACATCGCCGCGCGCCGCCGACATGCTGGGTTCAGCAGCGAGCTGGCTGCGCCACAGCGAAGGGCTTGCCGCCGGGCCACGGCGGGTCACGACCCTGATCCATACGCTCGAGCGTTCCGCGAGTGAGCAAGTGGAAGAATTGCTGCGCCTGGACGGGCGCCTGACCCGCACGCTCACTGTCCTAGCGCCCTTCCACTCCAGGGACGGTGCGGCGGTGCGCGCACTCCATCATGCGGTTGGCGCCAGCGACCTGCGCATCGCGCATCTCGGTACCGTGTCCTGCAACCCGCAAGCCTACGACGGTGCCGCCTTTGTCGCTCCGGTCGACCGCCAACGGGGCCAACCTCTCCACGCCAAAGTATTCGAGTTCGAGACGGACGACGGCGCGTGGGTGGTCAGCGGCTCAGTCAACGCCACCTTCCAAAGCTTGCAATCCACGAAGAACGTAGAAGTCAGCCTCGCACGTTGGGCGGCCGCATCCCCTTTCCGGTGGGAATCCTGCGAACCCGAAAACTTCGTGCCGCAGGAGGAGGTTTTCGAGCCTGCCTGTGCCTGGACGATGGAGGCGGTCCTGGTCGGCAGCAATCGGCTGGAGGCGCTGGTTCTAGGCGAAGGTTCAGCGCAGGCCCATGTTGAATGGGTCCTGGCCAGCGCGGCTGGCGAGATCGCGCGCGACAGCACGACGCTCGACGCTAACGGCTTGCTCAAGGCGGACCTCTCGGCGCCTGTCGATTCGGCACACGACGGCCTGGTGCTGCACGTGCACGGGCCATCAGGCCTCGGGGCCAGGGCCTGGGTGAACGACCAGCGCGCGCTGCAGGCCGTGCGCAATGGCGTGCGGCTGAGCCCGCACTCGACGGCCAACGGGCAAGCGGCGTCCGACTACCGCTTCGCCACCGACCTCATCCTGCGCGCGCTCGGCGGCCATTCCATCCACGGGCAGGCCCACCGCGGCCGCGGAAACACCGAGTCCGCGCAGGAAGACGGCGGGGCACTCGATGAGGCGTTCAACTACGCGGACTGGATGCGTTTCGGCCGGCTGCGAATGCCGCCCGGCGCGACCTTGGGCCGCCGCACGGGCGCGTTCCTCGCCCGGGTGCTTGACCTGCTGTTTCCCGAGTCCGACCACGAGGTCAGAGGTGGCGAGGCTGGGCCCAACGGCATCGCGCTGGACGAAGCCAACCCCGCCGATGAGAACGGCGAGCAGCGCCCCGAGCGGCAGCCGCCACGACAGCAGGCCCGCACGCCGCAGGCTCAGGCGGAGCGGGAGCAGTTGCTCAAGGCCTGCCAAGCCATTCGGACAGCCTTTGAGGCCGGCCGCGAAGGGATCGCCTCCGCGGAGTTTCTGGTGCTGGCGGTCTGCGCGCTGGATATGGAGCGCGCCCAGGCACAGTTCCTGGCGCGTTCCGCCGGCGAGCCCGGAGGGTTCGACGCCCACCGCGTCCTGGTGATCTGGCTCGATTGCATCAGCCGCTACGGCTTCGCCACCGAGATCCGCGACGACCTGTTGCCGGTGGCATGCGCGATGGCCGCTACGGCCGCCGCCGTGCCCTCCCTCGTCGACCCACAGGAGCGGCATCTGGCGCAGCTGCGAGGTGCGATCTGCCGTTTGGCCGCCCGGCCGCTTGCGCAGAACGAGGTGGCGGAACTGGTGGCGCGGGGCATGCGCGAAGAACTCATGCTGCGGATGGACCGCCGCTTCCGCGCGACCGCCATGGCTTGCGTGGCGGACTTGGCGCAGGCCCCGCCCCTCGACGAGTTGCTGCTGCACGCGATCAGCCCGCCTGGCGACCCGCGCACGCCGGCCTCCATGGCGCCCATCCATGCCGCCCTGAGCCGTTGGCCCGAGCGTTCGCGCGGCCTTGAGGCGCTGAAGCCGGCCGAGGTGCGCTCAGGCGGTTGCCCCATCTGCTACCAGCATTTCAGCGACACGGAGCGCAGGGAACTCACGTACCAGCGCTGGATGCTGCACGGAAACGGGCGGCCGCACGTGCTGCTCTACCCGGACGACATCCTCCGTTTCCGCCAGACAAGTCCGAGGACGACACCATGATCGAATGGAACAACACCCGCTATGCCGAGCCGCTCGAACTCGCCCGCAGCCAGGGCGACCCCCTGGATCTCGCTTCCACGAACGAGCGTCTCTACAACACGGTGTTTCCCGGCTTCAACAACGTGGTGCGCTACATCGGCGTGTATTCCGCACTGTGCTGGATGGCAGTGCAGGTGCAGCGGCATCTGGCGTCCGCGCAGGGCCTGACCAGCACCGCCGCCGAAGAGCTCCAGCTACTGGCGATGGAAAAGATGGAGCTGGCGCTGCTCTGGGCCAACGGCCTGGAAGCCGAGCTGGCCGGAAAGACCCGGCCGTTCACAGAGGGCGGTGCGGTCCAAAGGCTCACCATGGACCAGTGGGACATGAACGCGCGCCTCATGTCCGCGCCCCAGTACCTGCCCAGCCTGACCAACGGCCTGAAGTTCCTGAACGATCACTGGGTCTGCACCGACCGCGGGCAAATCCTGGCGCAGGCGTTCGAGGGCAAGCTGGGTGCCCCCCAGGCCCACCGATGGCTGCGTGACGTGACATGCCTCGAGGCCACGGCGGTGCAGGTCGAGCGCGCGCGGCCTGCGCTCTCGGTGCTCACGCCGCCGAGTGCTGAAGAGCAGCAAGCATTCCTCACATCGTTCTTCCCGGAAGATCCGCACGCGACGGGGGAGATCCGCGATCCGCGGGACGCGCTGCGATGGTGCAGCCTTCACCTCGTGCTGCACACCGTCGCTCAACTGGACGAAGGCGACAACGATCAAGGCGAGCAGGCCATCCGCGCCGCGATGACAAGCGGCACTACACCTTCGGCCCGATCGGTGATACAGCCCGGCCTGGAGAAATGCCAGGCCATCTGGGCCGTCCTGCAGCTGCGCCTGCTGCAGCGGATGGCGCTCGAAACCCTGCTCGCGTTCGTCATCGCGTGGGTCAGGGCGCATGATCGTTCGGGCCGACGTACGATCGACTGCGCCGATGCCATCGGCGTCGCGGTGGCGGACAGCTTTGCCGAAGCCGGGCTTGCCACGGTCGGAGACTTGCACGCCAGCCTCGTCCGGTCGCAGGGCGATCACGCAACGCTGTCGCTCGCGGCGACGGCCACGGGAGAAGACGCGCCGGACGTGTTCTTCTACCTGGAGCAACTCGAGAGGCTCAGGGCTGCCAAATGGCAAGACGGCCCGGGCGGCTGGTTGCGGCTCGCCGTCACCGGCCTGGCGGTGTGCGCCGTCGAGACCGGCAACTTCATCCGGCGGGAGCTGCAACATGCCGAAGCCCTGCGTTCCATCGCGGCCGAGCGCACATCCCTCACGGCACTGCACACCTCCTTCAAGCGCTTCCAGAACCAGTCCCTGTCCAGCTGGACTCGCGAGCTGGTCATGGACTGGGTGTTCTCTCGCTACGGCGAGGTGGCCTCGCAGCGTGCTGTGGTGAAGGGCGGAAAGCTGCGGTTCGACTTCATCGAAGGCGAGTACGGCTTGGAACTCGGCCCGCCCCGGAGCGGGCCGTTCCGGGCAACGTGGCAGACCGACAAGCTCTACACGGCCCTGGTGCTGCTGCAGCAATGCGGCCTGGTCCGTGTCGACGCGACAAGTTGGCAGCTAACGACGGCCGGTCGCCGCCGGGTGCAACGCTATACCGATGCGCCATCGCATCAACAGGGCCTCATAGGGATAAATTAGACAAGTGCTCGAACGTCGGGTCTCGCCCCCGGAATGCGAACTTGGCTCACCAGCAACCGCAGGACGCTGATATCTTCCCGCCCTCATTTGGGCCATCAACCACTTTCGGCGGTCAGGCTCGAGAGCGCGCCCACCCCAACTCCCGCAGGATCAGCGCGACTGCATGCAGTGCGTATTCGGCATCCTCCTCAGTGGGCGGATTCAAGCCTTTGTCGAACTGCTCGTTGCTCTTGCCTCTTGCATGCAGAATGGCGAGGGTCCGCGCTGCGTTGGCGGCCACCCGCTTGTTGTGGGGTGCGGCAGCTAAGCTCTCTGCGACATTGCTCAGATCCTTCCGCAGAATCGACTCGTCGCCTGTCTCCTGCCAGATCCACCGGGAGGCGACGAGGGCGGCCGCGTCGCGGCAGCAATCGACCACCGCGACGGCAGACTCGCGGAACGCCGAGTCAACGACCTTCTGCACGGCCCTACCGACCTCCACGCGGAAACGCTCGTCGACTTTGAGGGTGTCCAACTCCGGCATGAGGCCGAAAGATGATATGGAGCGCAGTACGAGCATCACGTCGTCGGAAACGGTGATCTCCACTCCCACGATCCGCCATGCCGAGGTCGCCAAGTTGTTGCCTATGGCGAGCGTGGCGCCGAGGCCCCGCTGCGGCTGCTCCAACAGGCTCGTGCCGGCGGCATGGACGTTAAGGGGACGCTTGAGCTTCCCGTCGCTGCCCGTGTTTCGGCCGCCGGGGTCCTCAAACGGGTGGGGCATCACGCGGATGTTGTGGTCGGGATAGGTCGCGTTAGCCATCGACTGATAGAGCCGGCCCCTGCGCGTGCGAGTGACGGGGTCGAACGAATCCTCGCGAAAAAGCCAAGTGAAAGGGCTGCTGCGGTATCCGCCCGGCAGTCTGTCCCAGTCGGAGCGGTCGGCAATCAACCTCGCCTGTGACACCATCGGGATGGGCAGAACCGGGCGGTCCGGCACCGAGCCCACGCTCTCGTAAACCAATCCGGTGTTGTCGTCGATGCCTAAGAACATGGATGCCTCACAGCTTTCTCGCTGATACGATGGGTTCATGGTAGTGCAGCAACCCAATCGGAGCGAAATCGAGGCCGCCGAAGCGCGCCGCGCCGGCTTCATGTCGGCCATTCCGCCGGAGTTGCTCGACGCGGAGGACAAGTTGCCCGCGGAAGTACGCAGCTTGAACGCGGCCACCCGCAGCAAGCTGCACCGGATCTACCAAGTGGCCGAGGATCTATCGAACGTCCGCGGGCCCTTCGTGGCGTGCAAGAAGGGGTGCTCGTCCTGTTGCCACATGAACGTCAGCATCACGAAGGCGGAAGCCGAGCGGCTAGCGAAGGCGAGCGGCAGGAGCATGGCGCGGGTCGCCGCCGCTCCGCGGCATGCGCGCGACAAGTTTGCGGGCAAGCCTTGCCCGTTCCTGGATTCACAGGGCGCGTGCTCGGTCTATGTCGATCGGCCGCTATCCTGCCGGAAGCATTCGTCCTTTTTCGAGAACGCCTCTGCGTGCGACCCGTCGGTGATGAACAACATCGACGTGCCGCAGGTCGCCTTCAGCGGCCTCGACGAAGCCCTGTTCGCCGCCTCCGGGATGGATGGCGCGCTAGCGGCCGATATCAGGGACTTCTTTCGGCCCAGAAGTTGACGTGGAAGAGCGGTGCAGGCTTTGCGGCAAGAATCGACCGCTCCTTCTAAGCCACATCCTGCCCGCCTTCGTCTTTCGATGGAAGCGCGAAAGCTCGGGAGGCTCGCATTTGCGAAGCACAGCGGAACCGAACCTGCGAGTCCAGGACGGGATCAAGAAGCATTGGCTGTGCGCGGAATGCGAGGAGCGATTTAGCAAGGATGAGCGAGCGTTCGCCAGTCTGCTCTTCTACCCATACTTGGAGGACTCGTCGAAGACCCGGGCGTATGGGCCTTGGCTGCTCCACTTCTGCGCGTCGGTCTCTTGGCGCCTGCTTTGCCTCGCCTTGGAACAGGACAAGTTCGATAGCGATTGGAAACCCGAAGACGTGCAGCGGTGCCGGGAAGCCGAGCTGGTCTGGCGCGAGTTCCTCCTCGGGAAGCATCCGCATCCTGGGGACTTTCGACAGCACCTTCTGCCCTTGGACATCATCATCGAGAGCGGCTCGGCGGACGCGGCGCCGAACATCAACCGATTTCTCGCGCGCGCGATTCAGATGGACCTTTGCCACGGGAAGACCACCATCTTCACGTTCGCGAAGTTGGGTCGGTTTGCGATTTTCGGGATGGTCCGCCCAGACAAGCATGCTTGGAAGGGGACCGCGGTTCAGGCGAATAAGGGCTTGGTTGGCCCACGGAACTACGTCTTGCCGGGTCCGCTCTGGGCTTACTTAAACGACAAGGCCAGAAAAGCCGCTGCGGCGATGGGAAGCGTTTCCGCGAAGCAACAGGTAAAGATAGATGAGACATTTCGCAAGAACGTCGACGCCTTTGCCGGGAGCGACGCATTCCGTGCCATGGAGGCCGACGTGGAAATGTTCGGGGACGCCGCCTTCACTCGCGGCAAGGCCAAGGAATAAGCGGCGAAGGCAAGTTGAAGATCGCGAAGATTGGCGTGACGAAGCCGCTTCCGTCGGTCCGGCGAAGTGGTCACCCAGTTCCTCCAGCAGCAGGGTGTTCTCGGGCCACGGGTCCTCTGATTTGCGTCGAACAGACGCTACGACGCCGCCCTTTGGACATCCCGCGCAGATTTTGAGCAGAAGTGGCCCGGCGCTTTGAAAGCGCCTGCAGAGGCTATTTCGGACGGACTTCGACGTGTACAAACCCGGTCGCATCCGGAGCGTCTGCAACCTCGAGGTAGGGTTGCTTTCGGACGAGTTCGCTGAGTCTCTTGAAACCGTAGTTGCGCGAATCGAACGACGTGTGGTTTTTGCCCAGGTATGACCCAACAGTGGCAAGGCGGGTCCAACCGTTTTCCCGGAGCGTCTCTCGGATCGCGTGCAACAACAGTTCCTTCAGGTCGGGAACATCGAGCACAGGTTGCGTCACGGCCGATTCGAGCGACTTCTTCAACACCTCAAAAAAGACGAACTTGTCGCAGGCGGCGATGAAGGGCTCCGGGGTCTTGCGCTCGCCGAGGCCGTAAACCACCTTCCCAGCCTCGCGCATGCGAGTTGCAAGGCGCGTGAAGTCGCTGTCGCTCGAGACGATGCAAAAACCATCTACATTGCCGGCGTACAGCAGGTCCATCGCATCGATGATGAAAGCCGAGTCCGTCGAGTTTTTGCCTTGTGTGTACGCGAACTGTTGGATCGGTTGAATCGCGTGGCGATGCAGATGCGCCTTCCAACCAGTCAGGTTGGTGGTTGTCCAATCTCCGTACGCACGCTTCACAGTGGCCGTGCCGTACTTCGCAACTTCCTCAAGTAACTCTTGGACGACCGAGGACGACGCATTATCTGCATCGATCAGAACAGCTAATCGCGTGGAATCCGTGTTTGCCAAGGAAATTTCTCCTTTCGGGGGCATGAAAGACCGACGTTGGTGATTGACGTATCGCATTTTGCGGCCATGACCCAAACACGCGGCCACTTCGTCGCGTTTGAAGTTCGACTCGCTCAGGCCCAGGCTGCCACCGACCGCTTGACGCCGCGCTGTTGGCCAAAGCCTTCGCCGGCGAACTCGTGCCGCAGGACTCTGCCGACGAGCCCGCTAGCTGCCGAAGCGCCTGGATTCACAGAGGGAGCCGGCAAAGGCTAGGCGAGGCTCCCGGTCAGCAAGATGGTGGTTGAGACGCGACTTGAATGGCTTCGCCCTTCTGGCTTCGATCCCAGGACCGGGGGGAATTTAAGTGCCTGGGTGCCAACTTCTTCCTGGCTGATGAGGTATTTCGATCGAGCAACAGATCGCCATTGACATGCGCCCGTCGCATGCCGTTACGGAGATGCCATGACCTCAACGATTGAAGAATTCGCAAACCAGCGTGGAATAAAATCGCTTTTCCACTTCACACGCCTGAACAACCTGCCGTCAATCCTGGAGAAAGGCTTGTTGACCATTGAGGCATGCGTCCGGGCCGGATACAACCTTCCAAGAATGACCCGGATAGGTACGACGGCACTGGCGCAATCTGCACCACCATCAGCTACCCGAACTACAGAATGTTCTATCGACTCCGGTGTAACCATCCGGGCGTCGAGTGGGTAGTCGTCAAATTGGATCGCTCGTTGTTGTGGCGAACGAAGTGTGCATTCAGCGATACAAACGCTGGAGATGGGTCGATGTTTAATGTTCCGATCGATCGTCGGCAGGGCCTAGCCGCGCTGCAGTCCATGTTCGGCGACTATGGTCGCATCGAACGTGCCACTCTCAAAATTCCTGATCACTACGCGACAAACCCGCAAGCGGAAGTACTGCTCCTCGACGGAGCAAAGGCCGACGACATTAAAGGTGTCTACTTTCAAAGGTCGAATACCTATGGGCAATTCACTGCTCAGTATCCGCACGTGGCGTGCCATTTGAATGGCGGTTATTTCGATGGACGCAGTGACTACGTTCACTGGAGATAGTTATGGCTACAAGACCGATCTTTACTCCGTCACTTAGCGGGAAGCTGCTGGTCTCGACCCATCACGTAGAGTTCCAGTGGTTCCCTGGTATGGCGTTGAGCCAGTCTCGCAAGTCAATTGAATCACTCCATGCGGCTGCGCAGAAGCAAATCAAGGTCAGTGACGTTCTGGAAATTTCAAGCAAGTCTCCGACCGAGATTGGGGTGAGCCTGAGTGCCTTCAACCTGATGATCAGAACGGTCAAGCATGAACGGGAGTTCAGCTTGGAATGCGCGTACCAGGCAAGCAAGGTTTTCGAGCACGGCGGCCCGTTCGTCGATCTTTTGAACGCGAAGTCTATCGACGCAAAGCGCGATCCGCGTTTGGTCCGGCATGGGCGCCTCGTCAATTTCCGCTTTTTTGGTATGGAATGGAGCCTGCAACCGCGAACCGGGTTTTACGACTGGTTGTATATCAATGCGCTGCACAAGCACCCAGAGCTCGCGCAAGGAGTGCTGGCATACCAAGCCTTTTCAGATATTGCCTTTAACCCCGATCGGTCCATCAACTGCCAAGCATATGCGGCTGCCCTGTATGTTTCCCTGCACGAACGCGGCTTGCTGACGGATGAGGTACTCAAGGATCAAGGTATGTATCTCTCCGTGATCAACACTGGCAGCGTCAGCAACGCGCATGAAGACACGGACGTTCAAGCTCGTATCGACTGATATCGCGCAGCGGGTTGCGCGCCCTACTCTTTGGAAGTGGGGACATGCACGCGCCGTGCTTTTCACACAGCGGGCGCATGCGGGGCATCAGGCCTGGGTCTTGGGCTGCCATGACCGCGGCGTTTGCCGTGTACAGCAGCATCAGATTGCGATTCCAGATGACCGCCATCAACTTCTCGTTCGCGTACGACGGCATCAAGGCTTGTGCGACCGCCTGGGAGCCGCTGTGCACGAACGAATGCATCCCCTTGGTGGTATCCGCAGTGTCGAGCCATTGGTCATTTGCTCTGCCCGGCCCAGACAGCCCGCACAACGGCCTCGAAGTGCAATCTGCACCAGGCCAACGCCGTGCCAGTCAAGCCAGCATCCACCAGCAGACGCTGGCTCAAGACATGCTCGAAGCCGCCACTTAAAGCGCCGAGCGAACGCCGGCATGCCCAGCGCGTGCGATGTGGCCAGGGTTGTCGCTCTCTCCAGACTGGAGGCGTCTGAGTGGCAGCCCGAATTGGGCTGCCACCGTGCGGGAGGACGTGAACCGGCTCGGATGCTCGCGCCCGACTTTAACGGCAAGGCGATGACGGTCCAACGCCGGGCATCGACATCCGCAGCCTCACGACGAAATAGGATGCTGTGATCCTGAGTGGTCAGCGACACGCCCATCAGCAGGTCAGGCTTGCCGCCACCAGCCGCCCCACCGTAAAAGACGATGTCAGCCTCTGACAGATAGGCCGCGAGCTGGGGACCGTCCTAGGGCACCCAGATCGGGGCCCGACGAACGAACGTGTCTGTCAATGCCATCGCTTCCCCTTGACGGCATCTTGTTATCGGTACTTTCCGAGATACCGACAAAAGTGACGGTATTTGTCTGCGATGGGATGCTACGCCGTGAATCAGCTTGAGGCAAAGAAAAACCCGCTACGCTGGGGAAACGTGCGGGTTTTGATGCTTAGTGAGACGCTGTGATTCAGGTCACTGGTCCCGCCGCCAGGAATCGAACCTGGATCTCAGCCTTCGGAGGGCCGAATTCTATCCGTTGAAATACAGCGAGATGGGTGTCTCCTGACCGTGTCAGGAGCCTTGCATTATCGCCTATCAGCCAGCGCTCGCCAAAGGCCGCACAAACCCCAGCCCTGAAAGATAGACCCGGAACGTCCGCCGCCCCGTCGACACCAGGTCGAAGGCCTCGGGATCCAGCAGCCAGTCCTGGATCAGCCCGCTGATCAGCGCGTGCAGCCCCTGCGCCGCCGCCGCCGCGGGAATCGGCATCCGGATCCGGGCGCGGCGGGCGCCGCCGAGCAGGGCCTTCTCGAAATCGACCACACAGGCGTTGCGTGCTTCCAGGTGCCGCTGGTGCACCGATTCCATGTCGTGCGTGTATTCGACCTTGTGCGTGGCCACCTCGAACACGCGCCGCACCTGGGGGTCGCTGGTCATCTGTTTCAGGGCCTCGACCATCATCCGTTCGATGTCTTCAACGGGATCCGCGTCGGGGCCGCCGGCCACCTTCTGCGCGGCGGCCTCCAGCGGCAGCGTGACGCGATCCATCATCGCGTTGAAGAGATCGGCCTTGTCCTTGAAGTGCCAGTAGATCGCGCCGCGCGTGGCGCCGGCGTGCTGGGCAATCTGCTGCAGCGAGGTCTGCGATACGCCCTGCGATTGGAAAAGCACTTCGGCCGCATCGAGCAGGCGATGCCGAGTCTCCTGTGCCTCTTCCTTGGTACGACGAACCACCTTGTCCCCTTTTATAGAATTCACTGCGCTGCGCAAGGCTGTCACTATACATGCATGAATGTATGTAAACTACGGCCCTTTCCCGATGGCCGACCTCGCCGTATTGCCTTTGGCAACCGCGCGGGCATGCGCCGTCCCAGTCCTCGTTTCAAAGGAATCGCATGCCCGTCCTGCATGTCTCGCGCCACCCATTGTTTTCGCCGCGCAACGCGGCCATTGCAGCCGCCGCCGCAGCGCTTCTCACGCTGACGGCCTGCGGCAAGGGCGATGCCCCGGCCGGGCACGGCGGCGCGGCGCCACCGCCGCCTGAAGTCGGCGTGGTGGTCGCCACACCGACGAATGTCGGCCTGATCACCGAGCTTCCGGGTCGGCTCGAAGCGTCGCGGGTGTCCCAGGTGCGCGCACGCGCGGCCGGCATCCTGCTGGAGCGTGTCTTCAAGGAAGGCAGCGACGTGAAGGCCGGCCAGTTGCTGTTCCGCATCGATCCGGCTCCTTATGCTGCAGCAGCGCGCAGTGCCGAGGCGAGCCTCGCGCGTGCCGAAGCCAATGCAGTGCAGGCGAAGGCGCTGGCCGATCGCTACAAGCCGCTGGTGGCGGTCAACGCCGTCAGCAAGCAGGAATATGACAATGCAGTGGCCGCGCAGAAGACGGCCGAAGCGGACGTGGGCGTGAGCCGTGCCGCGCTGACGACGGCCAAGATCAATCTCGGCTACGCCGCCGTGACGGCGCCGATCTCCGGCCGCATCGGCCGCGCGCTGGTGACCGAAGGCGCGCTCGTGGGCCAAAGCGATGCCACCGAACTGGCCATCATCCAGCAGATCGATCCGATGTATGTGAACTTCACGCAATCGGCCACGGACGTTCTCCGGCTGCGCCGCGCGATGGAAGCCGGCCAGTTCAAGCGCGCCAGCGGCGCGAATGCCGCCAGCGTGCGCGTGGTGCTCGAGGACGGCAGCGAATATCCGCTGCCTGGCAGGCTGCTGTTTTCCGACCTGACGGTCGACGCCACGACGGGCCAGGTCACGCTGCGCGCCGAGGTGCCCAATCCCAACGGCACGCTGCTTCCCGGGCTGTATGTGCGGGTCCGCCTGGAGCAGGCGCAGGCCGCCAACGCCATCACGGTTCCGCAGCAGGCGGTCACGCGCACACAGCAGGGTGACACGCTCACGGTGGTCGAAGCCGACGGCAAGCTCACCAAGCGCAACGTCAAGATCAGCGCCGCGCAGAACAACCAGTGGGTGGTGCTCGAAGGCCTGAAGGCCGGCGAGCAGGTCATGGTCGACGGCTTCCAGAAGCTGCAGATGATGCCGCCGGGCACGGCCGTGAAGGCGGTGCCATGGAAGCCCGTCGAGACGGCAGCTCCTGCTGCCGCGGCAGAAGCTCCGGCTCCCGCCGCGAAGCAGTAAGGAGCGCGCCCGCATGGCTAAATTCTTTATTGATCGTCCCATCTTTGCATGGGTGATCGCGCTGTTCATCATCGTGATGGGCGGCGTTGCAATCACGCAATTGCCGATCTCGCAATATCCGCCGGTGGCACCGCCTGCGATCGTCATCAGCACGGCCTACCCCGGTGCATCGGCGCAGACGCTGGAAGACAGCGTGTTGTCGGTGATCGAGCGCGAGATGAACGGCTCGCCCGGTCTCATCTACATGGAGTCGGTCGCTCAGGCCGACGGTACGGGCACGATCACGATCACCTTCGAGACGGGCACCAACCCTGACCTCGCGCAGGTGGACGTGCAAAACCGCCTCTCCCGCGCCACGCCGCGCCTGCCGGCCGCGGTGACGCAGCAGGGCGTGCGCGTCGACAAGTCGCGCAACAACTTCCTGCTGTTCACGATCCTTTCTTCGGACAACCCCGCCTACGATCCGATCGCGCTGGGCGACTACGCATCGCGCAACGTGGTGCCCGAACTCCAACGTGTCTCCGGCATCGGCCAGGCCCAGTTGTTCGGCACCGAGCGTTCCATGCGCGTGTGGATCGATCCGGCCAAGCTGCATGGCTTCAACCTGTCGCCGGGTGATGTCAATGCGGCGATCAAGGCGCAGAACGCGCAAGTGTCCTCCGGCATCATCGGCGACCTGCCGAATGTGCCGGGCCAGGCGATCGCCGCGACGGTGGTGGTCAACGGCCAGCTCACGACGGTCGAGCAATTCGGCAACATCGTGCTGCGCGCCAACACCGACGGCTCGTCGGTTCGGCTGAAGGATGTCGCGCGCATCGAGCTCGGCGGCCAGGCCTATTCGACGTCCGCACGCCTGAACGGCGAGCCTGCCGTCGGTATCGGTGTCCAGTTGGCGCCGAGTGGCAATGCGCTGGCTTCGGCCAAGGCCATCCGCGCCAAGATGACGGAACTCGCGCGCTTCTTCCCGCCGGGCGTGAAGTGGGTGATCCCGTACGACAGTTCGCGCTTCGTGAGCATCTCGATCCGCGAAGTGGTCAAGACGCTGTTCGAGGCCGTGGCGCTGGTGTTCCTCGTGATGTTCCTGTTCCTGCAGAACTGGCGTTACACGATCATCCCGACCATCGTGGTGCCGATCGCGCTGCTGGGGACATTCGCCGTCCTCTTCGCGCTGGGCTTCTCGATCAACGTGCTCACGATGTTCGGCATGGTGCTGGTGATCGGCATCGTGGTGGACGATGCGATCGTGGTGGTCGAGAACGTCGAGCGCATCATGAGCGAGGAAGGTTTATCGCCGCTCGAAGCCACGCGCAAGGCCATGCGCCAGATCTCCGGCGCCATCATCGGCGTGACGGTGGTGCTGATCTCGGTGTTCGTGCCGCTGGCCTTCTTCGCGGGCTCTACCGGCAACATCTACCGGCAGTTCTCGGCGGTGATGGTGGCCTCGATCGGCTTCTCGGCGTTCATGGCGCTGTCGCTGACGCCCGCCCTGTGCGCGACGCTGCTCAAGCCGGTCGAAGCGGGTCATCACCACGCGAAGACGGGCTTCTTCGGCTGGTTCAACCGCGGTTTCTCGCGCACGGCCAAGGGCTATGAGAGCCTCGTGTCACGCATCCTCCGGCGTGCTGCACGCTATCTCGTGATCTACGCAGCGATCATCGGCGCGGTGGTGCTGGTGTATCGACAGCTGCCCACCTCCTTCCTGCCGCAGGAAGACCAGGGGAACATCATCGTGAACGTGCAGTTGCCCCCGGGCGCCACGCAGGAACGCATGCTGTCGGTGATCAAGGACGTCGAGAAGTACATCCTCAAGCAGCCTGAAGTCGAGAGCATGGTCGGTGTGCTGGGCTTCAGCTTCTCGGGCCAGGGCCAGAACGCCGGTCTCGCTTTCGTGACGCTCAAGGACTGGGACCAGCGCAGGGACCCGGCGCATTCCGCCGATGCATTGGCAGGTCGCGCCTTCGGTGCACTCTCGAGCGTGCGCGATGCGTTCATCTACCCGCTGAGCCCGCCGCCCATTCCCGAACTGGGCAACGCCAGCGGCTTCACCTTCCGCCTGCAGGACCGCGCGGGGCTGGGCCACGAAGCGCTCGTCAACGCGCGCAACCAGATGCTGGGCATGGCGAGCAAGAGCCCGCTGCTGACGCAGGTGCGTCCGGATGGCCTGGAAGACGCGCCGCAGTTGCAGATCGACATCGACCGCGACAAGGCGAACGCCTTGGGCGTGACTTTCGATTCGATCAACACCACGCTGTCGACAGCGCTCGGTTCGAACTACGTGAACGACTTCCCCAACCAGGGTCGTCTGCAGCGCGTGGTGGTGCAGGCCGACGCGCCGGCACGCATGCAGCCGGAAGACCTGCTCAAGCTCAATGCGAGCAATGCCCAGGGCCTGCCTGTGCCGCTCTCGACGTTCGCGAGTACGCGCTGGATCACCGGCGCACAACAGACCGTGCGCTACAACGGCTATCCGGCCATCCGCATTTCGGGTTCCGCCGCACCGGGCTACAGCTCGGGCGCCGCCATGGCCGAGATGGAGAAGCTCGCTGCCCAACTGCCGGCCGGCTTCGGCTACGAATGGACCGGGCAATCGCGCGAGGAAAAGCTCGCGGGCTCGCAGGCCATCATCCTGTATGGCTTCGCGATCCTGGCGGTGTTCCTGTGCCTCGCCGCGCTGTATGAGAGCTGGACGATTCCGCTGTCGGTGATCCTGGTGGTGCCGCTGGGCGTGCTCGGCGTGCTGCTCGCGACGCTGATTCGCTCCTACTCCAACGACGTGTACTTCCAGGTCGGGCTGATCACGATCATCGGCCTGTCCGCGAAGAACGCGATTCTGATCATCGAATTCGCCAAGGACCTGCAGGCACAAGGCAAGGGCGTGATCGAGTCCGCCCTGGCCGCCGCCCACCTGCGGTTCCGTCCGATCATCATGACCTCGCTGGCCTTCGGCCTGGGCGTGCTGCCGCTGGTGCTCGCCTCCGGCGCCGGCTCGGCGAGCCAGCGTGCGATCGGCACCGGCGTGCTCGGCGGCATGTTGACCGGCACGTCACTCGCCGTGATCTTCGTGCCGGTGTTCTTCGTGGTTGTGCGCACGCTGTTCAAGGGCAGCGAGCGCCAGCACGAGATGGACAAGCGCCATGCGCAGGCTGCGGGTATTGAGGAAAACCATGAAGAGTAAGTACACCCCCAGCCTGGCCGCTGTCGCGACGGCCTCGGCTCTTTTCCTGAGCGGTTGTTCGTTGATTCCTACCTATGAGCGACCGGCGGCGCCCGTGCCTGCGGTGTTTCCGAATACGCAGCCGGCTGAAGCGCAACAACCGCTGGCCGCGACCATTGCGTGGCAGGACTACTTCACGGACCCACGTCTCGTGAAGCTGATCGACATGGCACTGGCCAACAATCGCGATCTGCGTGTGGCAGTTCTCAACATCGAGCAGGCGCGCGCGCAGTTCCAGATCCAGCGGTCGGCGCTGTTTCCGGCACTCGATGCGGCCGCCAGCGAAACGCGTCAGCGGCCCTCGCTGGTCGGGACCGGTGTGTCGTCGGTCTACACGGTCGGCGTCGGCATCACGTCCTGGGAGATCGATTTCTTCGGGCGCATCGCGAGCCTGAAGGATGCGGCACTGGCGCAATACCTCGGCACCGAGGAATCGCGCAAGGCGGTGCAGATCAGCCTGGTTGCCGCAGTCGCCAACGGCTGGCTCGCGGTGCTGGGTGACGACGAAGTGCTCGAAATCACGCGGCAGACGATGGTGACGCGCGACGAGTCGCTCAAGCTCACGAAGATGCGATTCGACAACGGCGTGTCTTCCGAGATCGACTTTCGCTTTGCGGAATCGCAGGCCGAAACCGCCCGCGCCGCCTATGCGCAGCAGCAGCGCGTGCGCATGCAGGACGAGAACGCGCTCGCACTGCTGCTCGGCGCGCCGGTGCCGCCCGAGGCCACCACAGGAAGCACGGAAGGACTGCAGGCCCTCGCGCCGATGCAGGACCTGCCCGCCGGACTGCCTTCGGACCTGTTGACCGAACGCCCCGATATCCGCGCAGCCGAGCAGCAATTGATTTCGGCCAACGCGAACATCGGCGCCGCACGGGCCAACTTCTTCCCGCGCGTCACGCTGACGTCGTCGATCGGCACCGCCAGCACCGAGTTCTCGGGACTCTTCGGCAGCGGGTCCAAGGCATGGACCTTCGCACCGCAGGTCACCTTGCCGATCTTCAACGCGGGCAGCAATCAAGCGACCCTGGATTCAGCGCGCGCAGGCCGCGAGATCGCCGTGGCGCAGTACGAAAAGGCCATCCAGAACGCGTTCCGCGAGGTCGCCGACGCGCTCGCGGGCCGTGCGACCTTCGACGATGAACTCCGCGCCCTGATTGCTCAGTCCAACGCGGAAGAGATCCGTTTCAAGCTGTCGGACCTCCGCTATCGCAACGGCGTCGCGAGCGGCCTCGACCTGCTGGACGCGCAACGCTCCCTGTACACCTCACAACTCGCGACAGCGCAAGCACGCCAATCGAAGCTGCAAAACCAGGTAACACTCTTCAAGACCCTGGGCGGCGGCTGGAGCACGAGGTAGCAAGGTGCGGCGCAAAGCGCCCACCCTTCGCGGGCTGCCGCGGAACCGGCTCCGCCGGGCCGCCGGCAGCGCCCCCTGCAAGGGGGTGGGCGGCTACACGAAGTGAGCCAACCTGGGGGTGTGCTCATCCCTATAATCCGCGGTTGATTTAGAAAAGCCCCCCGAAGAGCCCCAGATACTGAGGACCCAATGAGCGACGATCCGCACTACCAGGCCGCAGAAGAAGCCCACACCGGCCCGATCAAGAATCCCAAGCAACTCCTGATCGCTGTATTTTTCTCGTTCGTTGCTCCGATCCTGATCATTGCGGGCCTTGTCTCGTACGTGGTCTCCGGCATCCATCCTTCGGGTTCCGTGGTTGGCGAAAGCATGTCGCTCTACGGCGTTTCGAAAGAAGTGCGCGATAAAGAGATCGCCGAGCGCCTGAAGAAGGTCGGCTCGATCGAGATCCGCGACGCCAACCGCCCCCTCACCACCGGCGAAGCGGTGTTCAAGGCGCAGTGCGTGATCTGCCACGGCAGCCCGGGCATCCCCGGCGCTCCGCATTTCAGCGACGCCGCTGCCTGGGGCCCCC
Organism: Variovorax sp. 05L425; assembly: GCF_056397705.1. Classification (NCBI taxonomy): domain Bacteria; kingdom Pseudomonadati; phylum Pseudomonadota; class Betaproteobacteria; order Burkholderiales; family Comamonadaceae; genus Variovorax; species Variovorax sp. 05L425. The sequence goes on from NZ_JBFTNY010000005.1 coordinate 225,820, forward strand.
GCATCGGTCAAGGCTACGCGACGCTGCTGGAGCATGCGCTCAAGGGCAAGGGCGCGATGCCTCCACAAGGCGGCGGCGATTTCGAGGATCTGGAAGTGGGTCGCGCAGTGGTCTACATGGCGAATGCGGGTGGTGCCACGTTCCCTGTGCCGGATCGCCCGGCTGCCGCTCCGGCGGATGGGGCGGCACCGGCAACCGACGCCGCAGCTGCGCCCGCAGCAACTGCACCAGCCGAGACCAAGCAATAGCATCACCCCAGAAATAGAGAAGCCCGCATGTGCGGGCTTTTTTAATGCCTGATCAGTCCTCAGTGAGACGCAGCGGACTTGGCCGGTTGGCGCGCCGCGGGGCTCACAACGAATCCGAAGCGCCCGGGCAAATCATCCGCCCTCACGTCCTCCGGCACCCATCGCCCCTGCTCGATGGCCTCCGACGCCATGCCGACATCCTGGGTGTGAACCAGCCCGAGCCCGATGGGCGCCACCAGATACAGCTTGCCGTCCTCATCGAGGAGACAGGCGGAAGGTTCGATGGCCAGGCCTGAATGCGAGCGGACCGAGAAGTCCTCGCCGATGCGCCAGACCCACGGTGCGACTTCCAGTTCGACGTACACCCGCTGCGGACCATTCTGGAAAAACCACTGGCCGAGGTCGTCGTGCTCGTAGTTGCGCTGGATGAACTCGATCAACTTGTCGTGACGCAGCATCGACCCCTTGGCCATTGCGAACGTTCCTGCGGCTTGCGTAGGGTCGTCTCGCAAGTACCAGTTGCCGCGTGCGTCGAGGCCGAGCCATCCATAACAGTGCGGCACGTTCGGCCACTTGGCCAAAGCTTGCTTGACGATGTCATCCATAGGGGAATTTTGCTCCTGCCGGGGCGGTCAGCGGCTCGCCAACCAGGTCACTACGCGCTCGGGCATTTCGCGCACATGGCCGGGCGGCATTCCGAGCGGAAAACCGACGTGCCCGCCATGGGCAGGCTGCCACAGTGTGACGTGGCGGCCGACTTCCCCCGGCCGCGGAAGGCTCTCGGCCGGCACGAAGGGATCGTTGGCGGCGTTCACGACCAGCGCGGGAATCCGGATCGCGTGCAGATGGGGCTTGGCCGAGCCGCGCGTCCAATAGTCATCCGTGTCGCGAAAGCCGTGCAGCGGCGCGGTGAAAACGTTGTCGAAGTCGTACAGGTTCCGCGCCGCGATGAGCGTTTCGCGATCGAACAGGCCCGGATGTTGCGCCAGCTTGGCCAGCGCCTTGGGCTTCATGGTCGAGAGGAACATGCGTGTGTAGACCAGCTTGTTGAAGCCGCGCCCGATGGCGGAGCCCCCCGCGGCCAGGTCCAGCGGCGCCGAAACGGATGCAACCGCACGCACGAACTTCGACGCCTCGCTGCCCGCCTCCTCGGCCCAGCGCATCAACGCATTGCCGCCAAGGGACACGCCCGCCGCCCTGACGACCTCGCGCCGCTCGCGCATCCGCGCCAGGATCCATCCGATTTCCTCGAAGTCCCCGGAGTGGTAGGCGCGCGGCGCCAGGTTGAGCTCGCCGCTGCAACCGCGGAAATGGGGCACGGCATAGTCCCAGCCGCGCTCGCTCGCGGAGGCCGCGAACGCTTCGGCATAGTGGCTGCGCGACGATCCCTCGAGTCCATGAAACAGCACGAGCAACGGCTTGGGCCCTTCGCCCGGTGCGTCGAGGAAATCGACGTCGATGAAGTCGCCGTCCGGCGTGGTCCAGCGTTCGCGCCGATAGTCGGGCAAAGGTGTCACCACGCGCCGCCCGTACAGCGCGGCCCAAATGGTTTGCAGGTTGCCGCCCGGCAACCATCGCGGCGCGACGTATTGCATCAGTGGATCGTCTGCGGTGCGTCGCCGGTGTCGCCCGGGTCCTGCACGCTGCCCGGGCTGGCATGGTGCGCGACCATGCGCCAGCCCTGCGCCGTCTTGTGATAAACGTTGGTCGCCAGAACGAAGGCATGGCGCGGCCCTTCGGCGGTCAGCACCTCGATGCGCTCGAGCACGTTGTGCACCGCGCTCGCGAGCGATTCGACCTTGCGCACGCGCGCCGGCGTGGCGTGGATCGCACCGTTGCCGAACATGTGTTCGAAAGCGGCTCGGATCGCGTCCGCGCCGACCAGTCGCGGGCCGCCGGGATGCACGCAGAAGATTTCATCCTCGTCGGCCCAGCAGTCCATCAGCGCATCGACGTCGCCGCGCTGCAGCGCCTCATAGAAAGCCGCTTCGACATCGTCGGCGGTGCCGCCGACAGTCGCGGCGCGGAGTTTGGTCTTCGTGGACATGGGTGATGCGGCCTGAAGCGCCGATTTTGCCTTGGACGAGGGCTTCATGGAGGCCCGGCCAGCCAGCCCTCCACCACCGAGCGAACATCCCCCTGTGACGCCTGCCACACCAATTCAGGCGCCGCCACGCGCACACCCGGCGGCGCGATGCGCAGTGCGACGTCGACAAGTTCAGCCACCTTGGACGCGCGCACCGGCTGCTCGCTCGTCGGCACCATGAAGCGGGCGATGGACAGCATCCATGTCGCCAGCCGCTCGGCCGGATTCGTGAAGCGGACCTGTATCGGCTTCTGGGCGGAACGCACGAGGATGACGCGCTCGAAACCCTGCGCCACCACCGCCTGCTCATCGAGACTCGCCAGTCCGCGCTTGAGTGCTTCCGGCAGCCGCCCCTGCGCGTGCGGCTGAACGATGGCGAGGGTCCGCACCCCGCAGGCACGCAGCCAGCCCGCGAGCGCCGGCAGTTGCGCGGGCTCGGGCGTCCAGAGCGCGCGCTCGCGGTCGTAGTAGAGCCGCGGCGGCTCGAAGAGGACCAGTGCCGTAGCGGCCGCGACCCGTGGCCACTCGGCGACCGGCGTGTTCGGCGCCAGAACGGATTCGACCCCGCGAAGCCCATCGCGAATCGGCTCGCGCGCCAGCACGAGGGTGTGATCGAAGCGGTGCCTCCCGGCAAGGCGCCGGACCAGCTCCTGGCCCAGCACGCCGGTCGCGCCGCAGATCAGCAGCGTGCCTTTGGATTCACTTGCGGCAACGCTCGACACCGGCCCACGGTTGGCCGCCTGCAGCGCTTGGAAAGGATCGACAGCCATTCCATCTATGCTACCTTTGCCGACTTCACAACAAGGGGCTTGGTGATGTTGAAACGCTGGCTTTTGATCATCCTCGCGGCGTTCTCGCTGGCGGGCTGCGGCTACAACGACTTCCAGCGCCTCGACGAGGCCAGCAAATCGGCCTGGAGCGAAGTGCTCAACCAGTACCAGCGGCGCGCCGACCTGGTGCCGAACATCGTGGCCACGGTCAAGGGCGAAGCCAACTTCGAGCAGGAAACGCTCACCAAGGTGATCGAGGCGCGCGCCAAGGCCACGTCGATCCAGGTCACGCCCGAGACGCTCAACAACCCCGAGGCCTTCAACAAGTTCCAGCAGGCGCAAGGCGAACTGTCGAGCGCGCTGTCGCGGCTGATGGCGGTGTCGGAGCAATACCCCAATCTCAAGGCCAACCAGGCTTTCCGCGATCTGCGCGTGACCCTCGAAGGTACCGAGAACCGCATCACGGTGGCGCGCAACCGCTACATCCAGACGGTCCAGGAATACAACGTGCTGGCGCGCAGCTTTCCTACGAACCTGACGGCCAAGGTCTTCAGCTACGAGCCCAAGCCCAACTTCACGGTGCAGAACGAGGCACAGATCTCGACCCCGCCCACGGTGGACTTCAGCGCGCCGAAGAAGTAGGCCCGGGCCATCGCCATGACGGCAGCCCGTATCCTGCGCGCCCTGACGGTCCTCTTGCTGTGGGCCGTCTTCGGTGCGCACGCGCAGGGCCTGTTGCCCGTGCCGAAGCTCGAGGCGCGGGTCATCGACCAGACCGGCACGCTGAGCGATGCCCAGCGCGCGGCGCTCGAAGCCAAGCTGCAGGCCTTCGAACAGCAGAAGGGCTCGCAGATCGTGATGCTGATGGTCCCGACCACGCAGCCCGAAGACATCGCCAGCTATGCCAATCGCGTCGGCAATGCGTGGAAGATCGGGCGCAAGGAGGTCGGCGACGGCATTCTCGTCATCGTCGCGAAGAACGACCGCAAGATGCGCATCGAAGTCGCGAAGGCGCTCGAAGGCGCGGTGCCCGACCTCGCCGCCGCGCACATCATCGACGACGCGATGAAGCCGCGCTTCCGGGAGAACGACTTTGCCGGCGGCCTCGATGCGGCGGCCGACCAGTTGATCGCGCGCGTCAAGGGTGAGCCGCTGCCGGAGGTCGATGCCCGCAGCGGCGACTTCGGCGACGGCCGCGGCAACAACAACGGATTCAACTGGCAAGACCTCGCGGTGTTCCTCTTCGTCGGCGTGCTGGTGGCGGGGCCGATCGCGCGACGCATTCTCGGCAAGGTCCCTGGCTCGCTGGCGATGGGCGGACTCACCGGCGTCGTGGTGATGGTCCTGACGTCGAGCGTCGTGATCGCGGTGCTGGCGGGCCTGGGCGCCCTGCTGTTCACGCTGCTGTCGCTGGCCTTCGGCTCGGGCGTCGGTCGGCGGGGTGGAGGCTTTGGCGGTGGCGGGTTTGGAGGCGGCTTCGGCGGAGGTGGCGGAGGCTGGGGTGGCGGTTCCTCCGGCGGGGGCTTCAGTTCCGGTGGCGGCGGCAATTTCGGCGGCGGCGGCGCCTCGGGGGACTGGTGACCATGGCATCGATGCTTTCCCGTTTCGCGCGGCTCTGGCGCCACCGGTGGGTCGATGAGGCCGAGGTGCGCAAGGCCTTGCCGCCCGAAGTGCTCGAACGCCTCGAACGCCGCGTGGGCGCGAGCGAACGACGGCACAGCGGAGAGATCCGCATCTGCGTCGAGGCCGGCCTGCCGATGTCCTACCTGTGGCGAGACGCGCCGCCGCGCGAGCGCGCCATCACGCTGTTCGGCAAGCTGGGGGTCTGGGACACGGAGCACAACAATGGCGTGCTGATCTACCTGCTGCTGGCCGAGCATGCGATCGAGATCGTGGCCGATCGCGGCATCGATTCGCGCGTGAGTGATGACGACTGGGCAGCCATGGCGAAACGCATGGGTGCGGCCTTTCGCGAAGGTCGATTCGAGGATGGCCTCACGCAGGCGCTCGAAGAAGTGTCGGCCCTGCTGGTCGAACACTTTCCGCTGGCCGAAGGCGAGGCCGACCGCAACGAACTCCCGGACGCGCCCGTCATCCTCTGAGGCGCTGCGCCTCAGTAGCCCTGGGCGTCCAGCAGCCTTCGGTTGACGGCGTGCACCGCATCCAGCTCGGATTGCAGGGCACGCGTGACCTGCGACAAGGTGCGCAGGCGCCGATTGCTTTCACGCAGACGGTCCGCGAGACCTTTCGACAACGCCAGTGCGAGCCGCGACGCCGCCGCAGGCTGCAACTTGATGAGCCCCATGAAGGCCTCGCGCGACAGCACGCCGAGCTTGACCTCCGTGAGCGCCGTGCAGGTGGCCGAACGCGGACCGCCGTCGAGCACGCCCATCTCGCCGATCAGGCTGCCCGGCCCGATGACGGAGATCACCACTTCTTCGCCCGGCAGTCCGGCGCTGGTGGCGCGCACCTGGCCATCGAGCACGAGCACCATGTAGTTGTTGTCCTCCGTGTCGCCTTCCTCGAACAGCAAGGTGTCGGGCAGGAGATGCACAGGTCGCATCACGTCGAGCACGAGCCGCGCCTCGTTGGGGGTCATGCCCATCATCGGCGCGGCCTGCGTGAGCATGTAGACGGCCTGCTCGCGCAAATCGACGGCGGGATAGGAGTCACGGGAATTGTCCATGCCGCATTGTCGGGCAGCCCCGCCTCGGCTGTCATGACGGCAGCAAGGTCTCCAACGTCTGGAGGGTGTCGGCCTCTTCCACCGGCTTGTCCTGGCGCCAGCGCAGCATCCGCGGGAAACGCACGGCGATGCCGCTCTTGTGCCGCGCGCTCCGTGCAATGCCCTCGAAACCGAGTTCGAAGACCAGCGTCGGCTTCACGCTGCGGACGGGGCCGAAGCTTTCGATCGTGGTCTTGCGGATCACCGCGTCCACGCTCGCCATTTCGGCATCGGTCAAGCCCGAATAGGCCTTGGCAAAAGGCACGAGCGTGCGGTCGGCGTTGTCGGGTGCGCTGTCCCACACCGCGAAGGTGTAGTCGCTGTAGAGGCTTGCGCGGCGCCCGTGCCCGCGTTGCGCGTAGACGAGTACGGCGTCGACGGAGAGTGGATCGATCTTCCATTTCCACCAGACACCGACGTCCTTGGTGCGCCCGACGCCATAGCGCGCGTCACGCTGCTTGAGCATGAATCCCTCGACCCCCATCGAACGCGCAGCTTCGCGTTGTCGCGCGAGATCCTGCCAAGTGTCGCCATGCAGCATGGGACTGGCGACGAGCGATGGATGCTGGGCGACGGTGACCAGTTCGTCGAGACGCCCCCGGCGCTCCTGCAGCGGCGAGTCGCGCAGATCGCGGCCCTCCCATTCGAGCAGGTCGTAGGCGAACAGCACGACAGGGATTTCGCGCAGCAGCTTCGGCGTCAGCGTCTTGCGTCCGATGCGCTTCTGCAGATCGGCAAAGGGTTGCACGCGGTCATCCCGCCAGACGACGATTTCGCCGTCGATCACCGTGCCGTCGGAAAGCGTTTCGCCCATTTGCGCGAGTTCGGGGAATCGATCGGTCACCAGTTCCTCGCCGCGGGACCACAGCCATACCTGGCCGGCGCGCTTGACCAGTTGGGCGCGGATGCCGTCCCATTTCCACTCGACGATCCACGCCGAAGGCGCACCGAGCGTGGCATCGAACTCATCGAGCGGATTGTTGAAAGGATGCGCGAGAAAGAACGGATAGGGCTGTCCACTCGTCTGCTGATCCAGTTCGCCGGTGTTCTCGGGCGCGATCAGCGCGGCATAGTCGGCGGCGGTCGGCTGGCCGCCGATGTTCGTGTAGCCCATCAGCCTCTGTGCGACACGCTTGGCATCGAGCGCACCGACTGCGGCGAGTGCCTGGGTCACCTGCAGGCGCGACACACCGACGCGGAACGCGCCCGTGATCAGCTTGAAGTAGACGAGCCTCTCCTCCGGCGCCAATTGCCGCCATTGCCGGCGCAATGCATCCGACAGGGCCTCCGGCGTCATCTTGCGCAGCGGCAGAAGGTGCTGTTCGACCCAGTCCGCCAACCCCAGGTCGTGCGCTTCCGTGGGCGGCGGCAACAGCAGCGAGATGGTTTCCGCCAGGTCGCCGACGGCTTCGTAGCTTTCGTCGAACAACCATTCCGGCAGGCCCGCGGCTTCTTGTGCCAGGAGTCTCAACAGCTTGGTCGGCACGAGCTGGCGCGGCTTTCCGCCTGCGAGAAAGTAGACGGCCCATGCGGCGTCCTTCGCCGCCGCGACTTGCAGGTAGCGCTGAAGCGCCGCCTGCTTCGCGAGACTGGAGGTCGTCGCATCCAGGTCTCGGTAGAGCGCGGCGAATGCCTTCATGGCGCCGCGACCGCCGTGCCGGTCGGCTCCAGGTCCTCGTCGCCGTACTCTGTCTCGAAGCCTTGCGCGTCGAGCCCCAACTCACCGAGCCAACGTACCATCACGGCCACGTTGCCGTGCGTGACGATGACGCGCCCCGCGCCGGTTCCCGCGATGGCTGCTTGCAATCCCGCCCAATCAGCGTGATCGGACATCACGAAGCCCCGATCCACCCCGCGACGGCGCCGCGTGCCACGCAGTTGCATCCAGCCGCTGGCGAAGGCATCGGCGTAGTTGCCGAAGCGGCGCATCCAGGGCGAACCGTGGGCCGAGGGGGGTGCAAGCACGAGCGCTTTCTTGAGCAACGCCGCATCGACGCCTGCATCTGTCGCGCGCAGCGTCGGCGGCAACGCCACGCCAGCCGCACGGTAGACGTCGTTCAATGCCTCGACCGCGCCGTGAACCACGATCGGCCCGATCGTCGCATCGACGCCATGCAGGATGCGCTGCGCCTTGCCGAAGGCGTAGCACAGCAGCACCGAGGCCCTCCCCTGCGCCGCGTTGGCGCGCCACCAGTCGTTGATCTCTGCAAAGAGTTTCGCCTGTGCGGGCCAGCGGTAGATCGGCAAGCCGAAGGTCGATTCGGTGATGAAGGTGTCGCAAGGGACAGGCTCGAACGGCGAGCAGGTGCCATCGGCTTCGGGCTTGTAGTCGCCCGACGCGACCCACACGCGCCCGTCATGTTCAAGGCGAATCTGGGCAGACCCCAGCACATGGCCGGCCGGGTGGAGCGAAATTCGTACGCCGTGATGCACGATCGCCTCGCCGTAGGGCAAGGTCTGCAACGTGATCTCACCGAGCCGGACGCGCAGCGTGCCTTCGCTATCGGTGTGCGCCAGATAGTGACCGTGGCCGATACGCGCGTGGTCAGAGTGCGCATGCGTGATCACCGCACGATCGACCGGCCGCCATGGGTCGATGTAGAAATCGCCCGGCGGGCAGTAGAGCCCTTCGGGGCGGGCAATGACGAGGTCGCGCGACACCTCGCCAGCTTAAGCCGACGGGGCCGTTCTGGTCATGTCGGCTACCACCCCGTCCACTTGACCGTGCTGGCGGACGAAGTCACCGTGCGTTCGATGAAACGCACGCCACGCGCACCGTCCTCCACCCGCGGATAGTCCGTCGAGAGCGGATCGGCAGCCACGCCCGCCAACCGCGCACGGATATCCGCGACCACGCCGCCGTAGATATTGGCAAAGGCTTCGATGAAACCTTCCGGATGCCCAGTCGGCAGCCGACTCGCGCGCCGCGCCGATTCGCAAAGCCAGCTTCCGCCGCGCGTGAAGACGCGCTTCGGCCCGTCGTGCGGCAGATGCGTCAGCTCGCTGGGTCGCTCCTGGTGCCACTCCAGCGTGCCGAGCGCGCCGGAAACGCGCAGCCGCAAGTCGTTCTCGAGGCCGGTGCTGATCTGTGATGCGATCAACACCCCTCGTGCCCCACCGCGAAACCTCAACAGCATGCTGCCGTCATCATCGAGCGGACGCCCCGGCACCAGCGAACTCAGGTCGGCGCAGAGGCTTTCGATCTCCAGCCCCGTGACGGTCGCGACAAGGTTCTCCGCATGCGAGCCGATGTCGCCAATCGCCCCGGCCGCCCCGCTTTGTGCAGGATCGCTGCGCCAAGCCGCCTGCTTGTTGCCCGAGTCTTCCAGCCGCGCTGCGAGCCACCCCTGGTTGTATTCGACGACCACCTTCCGGATCTCGCCGAGTTCACCCGACCGCACCATCTCCCGCGCCTGCCGAACCATCGGATAGCCGGTGTAGTTGTAGGTCACGCCAAACACCGTGCCCTGCCGCGCCACCGCCGCCACCAGCGCATCCGCCTGTTCGCGCGTATGCACCAGCGGCTTGTCGCAAACGACGTGGAAGCCCGCATCGACAAACGCCTGCGCCACCGGATAGTGCATGTGGTTCGGCGTGACGATCGAGACGAAGTCGATCCGCTCATCCGCCGGCCGCTTGAGCTCGTCATCCAGAAGACTGCGCCAGTCCCCATGGTTGCGGTCCTCCGCCAGAAACAGATCGCGCCCCGAGGCCTTCGCCTTCTCCGGACTCGAAGAAAGCGCCCCCGCCACCAGCTCGACCTGCCCGTCGAGCGCCATCGCCTTGCGATGCACCGCCCCAATGAAAGCATCGCGCCCCCCGCCAACCATGGCGTAGCGCAGCTTGCGTTGAAAGTTATCTTGGTTCATGGAATTCCAAGCGCCGCGAAGCGCGCCCTTCAAGAAACACCGCGGAACCGGCTTTGCCGGGCCGCTGGTGTTGCCCCCGGTAGGGGGTGGGCGGCTACACGAAGTGAGCCAACCTGGKGGCGAGCCTTAGAAAGGTGAATCCGGGTGATAGAAGCTCTTGGCGTTGTCCTTCGTGATCAGCACCGAAGGAATGATCGTCGTCGCCGGCAGCTTCTCGCCCTTCAGCCGCGCCTCGGCCGTGAGCTTGATCGCGTCGTAGATGAACTTGGGCGAATAGCTCACGTCGGCGTCGATGCGCGGGTCCTTGCCGTCGATGATGGTCTTGACCATACCCTTGGCACCCGCGCCGCCGAAAACGATCTTGATGTCGTTGCGCTTGGCCTGCTCGACGGCCTTCAGCACGCCGACCGCCATGTCGTCGTCGGCGGCCCAGATGGCGTCGATGTCCTTGAAGCGCGTCAAATAGTCCTGCGTGACCTTGAAGGCATCGTCGCGGTTCCAATTGGCGTACTTGGCATCGAGAATCTTGATGTCCGGGTAGTTCTTCATCACGCTGTTGAAGGCGTCCATGCGCTCGTTGTCGAGCGTGGTCGGGATGCCACGCAGCGCGACGACATTGCCCTTGCCGCCCAGCTTCTTCGCGATGTATTCGGCCGGGATCTTGCCGAAGGCCGTGTTGTCGCCGGCCACGTAGGCGTCCTGTGCGCTGGTGTCGGTGAGGCCGCGGTCGACCACGGTCACGTAGGTGCCCTTGGCCTTGACCTGCGCCACCGGCTTGGTGAGCGCTGCCGATTCGAACGGGAAGATCACGAGCGCGTTGATCTTGGTGACGGTCGACAGATCCTGCAATTGATTGGCCTGCTCGGGCGCATTGGCGGCCGTCTTGATCGTGATCTTCAGGTCCTTGTGTTCCTTCTCGAGATCCTTCTTGGCTTGCTCGGCCCAGTAGTTGATGCCGCCCATGAAGCTGTGCGTCGCCGCGGGGATCGATACGCCGAGATTGACCGGTTCGGCGGCCGCGAGGACCGGGAAGGCCGCAATGGCCGCGGCGGCAACGGCGCTCAAGGCGATGCGTCGGGTAATGGAAGTCATGCTGCTTGTCTCCTTTGGATAGATGGAACGGAACGGACGGGAAACGCTGGAAACGCTGAAAACATGGCTAACGGCGCCCTCTCTGCAGGAAGGCGACGACGATGATCACGAAGCCCTGCACCGCGGCGTTGAGGTACACGCTGATGATGCTGGTGAGGTTCAGGATGTTGCTGATGACCGAGAGAAGGATCGCGCCGATCACCGTGCCGACGACGCTGCCCGAGCCGCCCTTGAGCGCGGTGCCGCCGACGATCACCGCGGCGATGGCTTCGAGCTCCCACAGCAGGCCGGTGGTCGGGGATGCGGAACCGAGCCGGGGCACGTAGAGCAAGGTTGCGATGCCGACGCACACGCCGAGCAGAACGTAGGTCAGGATCTTCACGTTGTCGACGCCGACGGCCGCGTAGCGCGCGACCTGTTCGTTGGAGCCGATTGCCTGCACATAGCGGCCGTAGGCCGTGCGATTGAGGATCACGCCGCCAATGACCGCGACGACCAGGAACACCCACACCGGCACCGGAATGCCGAGCAGGCTCGCGTAGTACACCGGCGCGTAAAGGTCCGACAGGTCGTTGTCGAGCGTCAGCGCGCCGCCGTTGGCGAAGTAGGTCAGGTAGGCGCGGAAGATCCCGAGCGTGCCCAGCGTCACGATGAAGGGTTCGATGCGCCCCTTGGTGATGAGCAGCCCGTGCGCGAGCCCGAACACCGCGCCGAGCACCACCGCGAGGACCGCGCCCAGCATCACCGCCAGCAACGGCGAACCAAGCGCTGGCCCCATGGCGTTGATGAACATGATCACGCAACCCGCGATCAGCGCCGCCATCGAACCCACGGAGAGGTCGATGCCGCCCGAGATGATCACGAAGCACATCCCGACCGCGATGATGCCGATGAAGGCCGTGCGCGTGAGCACGTTCATCGCGTTGTCGAGCGTCGCGAAGTCGCTGTTGAGCAGCGTCCCCGCGATGCAAAGCAGCACCAGCCCGATCACGGGGCCGAGGCCGTGCAGACGCTCGGTCCAGCGCGGCCGGGCCTCGCTGCGGTGCGCGGGCTGAGCTTGCGGGTCAGCGCTCTGGGGCTGTTCCAGTGGCATGAGCGATCAGCTCCTCTTCGGTGAGATGTTCGGCGTCGAGCGTGGTGACGAGACGGCCTGCGCGCATCACGGCAACGCGATGGCACAGCCCGATCAGTTCCATCAGTTCGGATGACACGACGATGACGGCCAGCCCTTGCCGGGCGAGCCGCTGGATCAGGAAATAGATGTCGCGCTTGGCGCCGACGTCGACACCGCGCGTCGGCTCGTCGAGCACGACAACCTTCGGCTGAGGCTGCAGCACTTTCGCAAGCGCGAGCTTCTGCTGGTTGCCGCCGGACAGCGACGAGGCGCGCGCATCGAGGTTGCCGGTGCGGATGCCGTAGTCCTTCACGGCCTCGGCCAGCGCGGCCCGTTCCGCGTCGGGCTTGAGCCACGGTGTGGCGTAACGCTCAAGGGCCATCAGCGTGAGGTTCTGCCGCAGGCCGAGATGGACGTGCAAGCCCTTACCCTTGCGGTCCTCGCTGAGATAGGTCAGGCCGTGTTTCGCGGCGTCGCGCGGATTGCGAAACTGAACGGCGCGGCCCCCGATCTCGACCACGCCGCTGGCCGGGCGCAAGCCGAGCAGGCCTTCGAACAACTCTGTGCGGCCAGCGCCCACCAGGCCGGCAAAGCCGAGGATCTCGCCGCGGCGAACTTCGAAACTGGCGCTGTCGGCCCAGCCCGGCACCGTGAAGTTGCGCACCTGCATCGCGGGGGCGGCGCTGGCGACGACCGCGTCCCGCGGCGGATAGAGATCGGCCAGTTCGCGGCCGACCATCAGGTTGGCCATCTGGTGCCGCGTGACGTCGGAGGTCGGCGCACGCGCCACGAAGCGACCGTCGCGCATCACGATGACTTCGTCGGTCACGCGCTCCACCTCGTCGAGCTTGTGCGAGATGTAGACGATGGTCACGCCGTCTGCACGCAATTGGGCGATCAGCTTGAAGAGGCGCTCGGTTTCCCCCGGAGTGAGAGTCGCGGTGGGCTCGTCCATGATCAGCAGGCGGGCGTGGCGCGAAATGGCCTTGGCGATTTCCACCATCTGCTTTTCGGCGACGATCAGCCGGCGCACCTTGGTCGTCGGATCGATCCGAAGTCCGACTTGGGCCAGTGCCGCGGCGGAGTCGCGCACCATGGCCGCATCGTCGAGCAGCCAGCCCTTTCGCTTTTCGTGCCCCAGGAAGATGTTCTGCGCCACGCTCAAGTCTTCGGCGAGGTTGAACTCTTGGTGGATCAGCACGATGCCCAGCGCTTCGGCATCGCGCGAACTGTGGAACATCTGCAGTTCGCCGTTGACGCGCAGGCTGCCGCCGCTCGGCGACTCGTAGCCGGCGAGGATCTTCATCAGCGTCGATTTGCCCGCGCCGTTTTCGCCGAGCAGGCCGTAGACGCGGCCTGGCGCCAACGAAAAGCTGACACCATGCAGCACCTGTACCGGGCCGAAGGATTTCTCGACGTTTTCGAATTCCACCGCGACGGCGGCCTTCACGAGCGAGGGCTTGGCGGCGGTTGCCTTCATGGCGCCACGCCTCGCACCTTGAGGGTCTCCTGCATGGCCAGGACGCCCGCGCCGATCAAGCCGCCCTGCCCTTCGAGCGGCGTGTACTGGATCTCCAGATGCCTCGTGGACAGCGCCAGCGAACGTTGATAGACGCTCTGCCGCACGGCAGCGAGGAACAGCGGCCCGATGCGCGTGATGCCCCCGCCGATGAAGACGTGCGACGGATTGAAGAAATTGACGATCGACGCGAGCATCTGCCCGATGAGGCTGCCCGCGCGCTGCACGATGGCGTTGGCCGCCGCGTCGCCGGCGCGGCTCGCCTGGCCGACATCGGTGGCCTCGATGCGGCCTTGCGTGCGAAGACATTCGGCCAACGCGGCGCTTTCGCCGGCCTCAGCGGCCTCGACCGCCATGCGCGTGATCGCCGGACCGGCCGCCATCGCCTCGACGCATCCCAGGTTGCCGCAGTGGCAGCGCGGTCCTTCCTGATCAACGCAGATATGGCCGACATCGCCCGCAGAGCCTGCTGCGCCCCGATACACCTCGCCGTGGCACACGATGCCGCAGCCGATGCCGGTGCCGACCTTGATCACGAGGAAGTTGGAAAGCGAACGCTTCAGCCGCCAGAGTTCACCGAGCGCCATCAGGTTGACGTCGTTGTCCACGAAGACCGGCGCAGCGTAGTCCTCGCGCAGGTAGTCGCGGATGGAAAAGCTGTCCCACGCCGGCATCAGCGGCGGGTTCACGAGCTGCCCGATCTCGAAGTTGACCGGCCCTGGCACACCGATGCCGATACCGATCACGTCTTTGGCCTCGAAGCCCGCCCTCTGAAGCAGTTCCCGGATCAGACTGCGGACGCGAGCCAGCACCACGCCCGGCCCTTCGCGCACATCGGCCGGCTCTGCGTGATGGGCCAGTACGCTCAGATTGGGTGCGAGGACGGCGACATCGAGACTGGTCGCGCCGATGTCCACGCCCACCAACACGCCAAGCCCTGCATGCAACTGGAGGTTCTCGGGACGCCGCCCGCCGGTGGAACGCTGGAGCCCCGCCTCGGCCAAAAGCCCCTGCTCGACGAGCCCCGCGATCAGCGAGTTCGCCTTGCTCTTGGAGAAGCCCAACTCGTCCGCCATGCGATGGCGCGAGCCGCCGGCCGACCAGAAGGTCGTCTCCAGCAGCTGCAGCTCATCCGTCGTCAGGCGACTCCAGGGGCTCACGTTTTGTCTCCGTCTTGTTCTTGTCCGCTTCGGCCACGATGAGAACCGAAGCGAAGCCGAATACTATGAGCGGAGCTTCAGCCAAACAAGACTTAACTTCGACCAAATCAAGATCGAAGACGAAGTTTGTCGATGCTCGGAACGAAGAAAGCCGCCCGAAGGCGGCTTTCTTGATCCAGAAACACCGCGGAACCGGCTTGGCCGGGCCGCTGGTGTTGCCCCCGGTAGGGGGTGGGCGCCCGGACACGAAGTGCCGGGCAACCTGGGGGCGAGTTATTTCTTTTCGCGGTACTTGCGCAAGGCAGCCAGTTGAGCGGCCATCACGGCAAGTTCCGACTGCGCCATCGCGATGTCAATATCGGTCTTGGCGTTCTTCAGCGCTTCTTCGGCGGCGGCCTTGGCGACATTCGCCTTCTCGTCGTCGAGGTCCTTGCCGCGGATCGCGGTGTCGGACAGCACGGTCACCGAGGTAGGCTGCACTTCCAGGATGCCGCCGGCTACGAAGACGAATTCCTCCCCGCCGTCAGCCGTCTCGATGCGCACGGCGCCGGGGCGGATGCGCGTGATCAGCGGCGTGTGGCGCGGGTAGATGCCGAGTTCGCCGACTTCGCCGGGGAGCGCGACGAACTTGGCCTCGCCCGAGAAGATGGACTCCTCGGCGCTGACCACGTCCACGTGAATGGTGCCTGCCATGGTGATTCCTTAAGCGACCTTCTTGGCCTTCTCGAACGCTTCGTCGATGCCGCCCACCATGTAGAACGCTTGTTCCGGCAGGTGGTCGGCTTCGCCGTTCACGATCATCTTGAAGCCGCGGATGGTCTCGGACAGCGGCACGTATTTGCCGGGCGAGCCCGTGAACACTTCAGCGACGTGGAAAGGCTGCGACAGGAAGCGCTGGATCTTCCGGGCGCGAGCCACGGCCAGCTTGTCTTCCGGTGCCAGTTCGTCCATGCCCAGAATCGCGATGATGTCGCGCAGTTCCTTGTAGCGCTGCAGCGTGCCTTGCACGGAGCGGGCCACGTTGTAGTGCTCTTCGCCAACCACCAGCGGATCGAGCTGGCGTGAGGTCGAGTCGAGCGGGTCCACGGCAGGGTAGATACCGAGCGAGGCAATGTCACGCGACAGCACCACGGTCGAGTCCAGGTGGGCGAAGGTCGTGGCGGGCGACGGGTCGGTCAAGTCATCGGCCGGCACGTAAACGGCCTGGATCGAGGTGATCGAGCCGACCTTGGTCGACGTGATCCGCTCTTGCAGACGGCCCATTTCCTCGGCCAGCGTCGGTTGGTAGCCCACGGCGGAAGGCATGCGGCCCAGCAGAGCCGACACTTCGGTACCGGCCAGCGTGTAGCGGTAGATGTTGTCGACGAAGAAAAGCACGTCACGGCCTTCGTCGCGGAACGACTCGGCGATGGTCAGGCCGGTCAGCGCCACGCGCAGACGGTTGCCCGGGGGCTCGTTCATCTGGCCGTAGACCATGGCCACCTTCGAGTCCTCGAGCTTCTCGAGGTTCACGACGCCGGAGTCGGCCATCTCGTGATAGAAGTCGTTCCCTTCGCGAGTGCGCTCACCCACGCCGGCAAACACGGACAGACCCGAGTGCGCCTTGGCGATGTTGTTGATGAGCTCCATCATGTTCACGGTCTTGCCCACGCCGGCGCCGCCGAACAGGCCCACCTTGCCGCCCTTGGCGAACGGGCAAACCAGGTCGATCACCTTGATGCCGGTTTCGAGCAGGTCTTGCGAGGGCGAGAGTTCGTCGTATTCAGGTGCCTTGCGGTGGATGGAAGCCTGGAGTTCCTGGCCCACGGGGCCGCGCTCGTCGATGGGACGACCCAGCACGTCCATGATGCGACCCAGCGTCGCCTTGCCGACGGGCACCGTGATCGGTGCGCCGGTGTTGGTCACGATCAGGCCGCGACGCAGGCCGTCGGACGAGCCGAGCGCAATCGTGCGCACCACGCCGTCGCCGAGTTGCTGCTGCACCTCGAGGGTCAGCCCGCCGCTTTCGTACTTCAGGGCGTCGTAGATCTTGGGCATCTTGTCGCGCGGAAACTCCACGTCGACCACGGCGCCGATACATTGAACGATCTTGCCTTGAACTGCTTCTGCTTGAGCCATGTCTGCTCCGATAAAAATTTAAATCTGTTGAGGTCCGAAGGGCTCAGACGCCCGCGGCCGCCGCGGCGCCGGAAACGATCTCCGAAAGCTCTTTGGTGATCCCTGCCTGGCGGGTCTTGTTGTAGACCAGCTTGAGTTCGTTGATCACGTTGCCCGCGTTGTCGGTGGCCGACTTCATGGCGACCATGCGTGCCGACTGCTCCGACGCCATGTTCTCGGCCACGGCCTGGTACACGAGCGATTCCACGTAGCGCACCAGCAGCTCATCGATCACGCTCTGCGCATCGGGCTCGTAGATGTAGTCCCACGAGTGCTGGCCCTTCTCGACCTTCAGCGAGTCGGCCTGCAGCGGCAGCAGTTGCTCGACCACCGACTCCTGGCGCATCGTATTGATGAACTTGGTGTAGCAGAGGTAGACCGCGCTGAGCTTGCCTTCGGCATACGCATCGAGCAGAACCTTGACGGGGCCGATCAGCTTGTCGAGGTGCGGCGTGTCGCCCAGTTGGGTGACATGCGACACCACGCGCGCGCCGACACGATTCAGGAAACCCAGGCCCTTGTTGCCGATTGCCACCGCCTCGATGGCGACACCGGCCGACTGCTCTTCGCGCATCTTGGTGGTCAAGGCGCGAAGCACGTTGGTGTTCATGCCGCCGCACAGGCCCTTGTCGGTCGTGACAAGGATGAAGCCCGATGCTTTCGCGTCGTGCGTCTTCATGAAGGCGTGCGTGTACTCCGGGTTCGCGTGGCCGAGATTGGCCGCGATGTTGCGGATCTTCTCGCTGTAGGGGCGGGCGGCACGCATGCGTTCCTGCGCCTTGCGCATCTTCGACGCGGCCACCATTTCCATGGCCTTGGTGATCTTCTTGGTGTTCTCCACCGATTTGATCTTGCCGCGGATTTCCTTACCAGCTGCCATTGGGGCTCCTTACTTGGTCGATCAGGCGAACGACTTCTTGAACGCGGTGACGGCGGTCGTCAGTTCGGCTTCCGCATCCTTGTCGATCGCCTTGGCCTGCTCGATCTTGTCGAGCAGCGCACCATGGCTGGACTTGAGGAACTGATGCAGGCCGTGTTCGAACGGCAGCACCTTCTTCACGTCGAGGTCGTCCATGAAGCCCTTGTTCACTGCGAACAGCGAGGCACCCATCAGCGAGATGGGCAGCGGGCTGTATTGCGCCTGCTTCAGGAGCTCGGTCACGCGGGCGCCGCGGTCGAGCTGCTTGCGGGTCGCTTCGTCGAGGTCGGAAGCGAACTGCGCAAAGGCAGCGAGTTCACGGTACTGCGCCAGGTCGGTACGAATACCGCCGGACAGGCCCTTGATGACCTTGGTCTGCGCCGACGAACCCACGCGCGACACCGAGATACCGGCGTTGATGGCGGGACGGATGCCAGCGTTGAACAGGTTGGTTTCCAGGAAGATCTGGCCGTCGGTGATCGAGATCACGTTCGTCGGAACGAAGGCGGACACGTCGCCGGCTTGCGTTTCGATGATCGGCAGTGCGGTCAGCGAACCGGTCTTGCCCTTGACTTCACCCTTGGTGAAGGCTTCGACGTAGTCGGCGTTCACGCGGGCTGCGCGCTCGAGCAGACGGCTGTGGAGATAGAACACGTCGCCGGGGTAGGCTTCGCGGCCTGGCGGGCGGCGCAGCAGCAGCGACACCTGGCGGTAAGCCACAGCTTGCTTGGACAGGTCGTCATAGACGATCAGCGCGTCCTGGCCGCGATCGCGGAAGTATTCGCCCATCGTGCAGCCCGAATAGGCCGACACGTATTGCATGGCGGCCGATTCCGAGGCGGAGGCGGCAACCACGATGGTGTATTCCATCGCACCGGCTTGTTCCAGAGCGCGCACCACGTTCTTGATCGACGAAGCCTTCTGGCCGATCGCGACGTAGACGCAGGTCATGCTCTGACCCTTCTGGTTGATGATCGCGTCGATGGCCACGGCCGTCTTGCCGGTCTGGCGGTCGCCGATGATCAGCTCGCGCTGGCCACGGCCGATCGGCACCATCGAGTCGATGGACTTCAGGCCGGTCTGCATCGGCTGGTCGACCGACTTTCGGGCGATCACGCCCGGAGCAACCTTCTCGATCACATCGGTCATCTTGGCGTTGACCGGACCCTTGCCGTCGATCGGCTGGCCCAGTGCGTTCACGACGCGGCCGATGAGTTCGGGGCCGACCGGCACTTCCAGAATACGGCCCGTGCACTTGACGGTGTCGCCTTCGGAGATGTGCTCGTACTCACCCAAGATCACGGCGCCGACGGAATCGCGCTCGAGGTTCAGTGCGAGGCCGTACGACGGCGTGCCATCGGCGGAAGGCGGGAACTCGAGCATTTCGCCCTGCATCGCGTCCGACAGGCCGTGCACGCGCACGATACCGTCGGTCACCGACACCACGGTGCCTTCGTTGCGGATGTTCGCGCTGACGCCGAGACCTTCGATGCGGCTCTTGATCAGTTCGGAAATTTCTGCTGGATTGAGTTGCATGACTCTTTCCTTCTTTCGTTAAGGGGGCTGGCGGCCTCAGGCTGCCAGCGCAACTTTCATTTGTTCAAGACGCGCTTTGACGGAGGTGTCGAGCACTTCGTCGCCGACCACTACGCGGATGCCGCCGATCAGCGACGGATCCTGCTGGACCGTGACCTGTAGCTTGCGGCCGAAGCGCTTTTCTAGCGCGGCAGCCACGTTGCCCAATGCGGCTTCGTCGATGGGGAAGGCGCTGTACACCACCGCATCGGACGAACCGCTCTGCGCATTTGCCAGCGTCCGAAACTGCTTCGCGATTTCCGGCAGCGCGGTGAAGCGTCCGTTCTCGAGCAGTGCCGTCAGGAAGTTTTGCGCGGCGGGCGGCAGCGTTGAATCGAAGGCACCGGCGACAACGCTCAACACCTGGTCGGTCGTGACCTTGGGGTTGTCGGCGAACTGCTGGAGCTCGGCGTTGCCGGCGATGGCCGCAACCTTCTCGAGCCAGGCGCTGGCGCCGGACAGGTCCGACGAGGACGCCTTGAAGAGCGCCTCGGCGTAAGGACGTGCAATGGTGGCGAGTTCTGCCATGGCTTCGATCAGAGTTCGGTCTGCAGGCGGGACAGCAAATCGGCATGGACAGCCGGGTTCACTTCCTTCCGCAGGATCTGCTCGGCGCCCTTGACGGCCAGTGCAGCCACTTGCTCGCGAAGGACTTCACGCGCCTTCATGGCCTGCTGCTCGGCTTCGATGCGAGCGGCCGCAACGATCTTGTTGCCTTCTTCCGTGGCGCGGGCCTTGGCCTCTTCAACGATGGCCTGCGCACGACGTTCGGCATCTGCAAGACGCTGGGCGGACTCGTTGCGAGCCTGCCCCAGTTCGGCTTCCACGCGCTTGTTGGCGGCGCTCAGCTCGGACTTGGCCTTGTCGGCTGCGGCAAGGCCTTCGGCGATCTTCTGGGCACGATCGTCCAGCGCCTTGGCGATAGGCGGCCACACATACTTCATCGTGAACCCGACAAGAATCAGGAACACGATCATCTGGATGATCAGGGTACCGGTAATGCTCACTTTTCACCCTCTCTTTGGGAATGAATCCAACGCCATTCAGCGAAAGAACGACATGGGTTCGACGAGAAAGCCTGAACCGATTACTTCGGCAGGTTGGCGATTTGCGCGAGGAACGGGTTGGCGGTCGCGAACCACAGCGCGATACCGGTACCGATAATGAACGCAGCGTCGATCAGACCAGCCAGCAGGAACATCTTGGTTTGCAGTTCGCCCATCAGCTCAGGTTGGCGCGCGGCCGACTCGAGGTACTTGCTACCCATGATGCCGATACCGATACAAGCGCCAACAGCACCCAGACCGATGATCAGGCCGGCGGCCAGTGCGACAAAGCTAATAACTTCCATGATGACTCCTAGAGGACTTTGGTTGAAGAGAAAAGAAAAAACGAAATCGAAACCGGCAGATCAGTGATCAGTGGTGATCGTGCGCCTGACCCACATACACGAGCGTCAGCATCATGAACACGAAGGCCTGCAAGATGATGATCAGGATGTGGAAGATGGCCCAGGCAGTGCCCGCGATGATGTGGCCGAGGGCCAGCAGAATGCCGGTGGCCGACAGGGTCCAGGCGCCACCCATCAAGGCGATCAGCAGGAAGATCAGTTCGCCGGCGTACATGTTGCCGAACAATCGCATGCCGTGCGAAACAGTCTTGGCGATGAACTCGATCATCTGCATCGCGAAGTTGAACGGATACAGCGCCCAGTGATTGCCGAAGGGAGCCGTGAAGAGCTCATGGATCCAGCCGCCCAGGCCCTTGATCTTGATGTTGTAGTAAAGGCAGATGAGCAGCACCGAGACAGACAGGCCCATGGCCACCGAGAGGTCAGCCGTCGGAACCACGCGCAGGTAGGCGTGGTGCGGGTCGCCGCCGGTCAGGCCAAAGATCTTGGCCCAGAGGAATGGCAACAGATCGACCGGCAGCAGATCCATCCCATTGAGCATGACGATCCACACGAAGACCGTGAGCGCCAGCGGCGAGACGAATTTGCGGCTTTTCGCGTTGTGGACGATACCCTTGGCCTGCTGATCGACGACTTCGACCAGGATTTCGACCGCGGCCTGGAAGCGGCCCGGAACGCCGGAAGTGGCCTTGCGAGCTGCCAGCCAGAGAATCCAGCAACCCAGCACGCCGAGCGCAATCGAGAAGAAAAGCGAATCGAAGTTGAAAACGGAGAAGTCGGCGACACCTCCAGGCGAGGAGCTCTGAAGATGCGTCAAATGGTGAACAATGTATTCACCAGCGGTTTGACCATGTTCCGCAGCGTTTTCAGCAGCCATCCGTTACTCGTCTCAAAGTTTCTGGCGCCTGGGAGCGAGCATTACCGCCACCCACGCCGCCTTCATTGTCACCACCAGGCCGATCAGCATTGCTGGCCAGCTCAGCGCCACTACCAGTCTTGGTGCAGCAATCAGCATTGCCACCGTCAAGACCATCTTGACCATTTCCCACAAGAAGAATCCGAACACCGCAGTGCCCGGATTCAGGGAAGAAAACCTTCCGGTCAGACCCCGTGCGAATACCGCAGCGGGAACAACGACCGCCAGTGCGCCGTATCCGGCGGACCATCCCAGATTTTGCCTCCCAGTCAGCCCCCAGGCGACCAATGCCACCAGGAGTCCCGCCACGACCTGAATTGCGATCACGCGCCACGGCGAGATCGACGGCTTCCTGTCGCGCAGCCGTTGCGCCTCCTCGGCTGTCAACGGCTTGAAGTCGTCTTCCGGGTCGGGGTTGTCCTCATGGACCCCCTTAGAGGCATCGCGGGCGATTGTTTTCATTTCGAATGAAGCCCGGATGACGACCCAGAATTTCTACAAAGCCATTGATTATAGGTAGAAAGCTACGGCTCCCCGCCATATGGCCGACCAGTGTGTGCAAATGATCCTTGCGCTCCGGTGCGGAATCGGGTCCGGGTTGGAAAGCTTCGATGCGCCCCCACCATAATTCCTCATGCACCCGATCATCGACGCCCTCCCCGATTCAATCTGTTACCTCGACGGCAACTACACGCCGCTTCGAGATGCCAAGGTGAGTGTGCTGGATCGTGGCTTCATCTTCGGCGACGGTGTGTACGAAGTGGTGCCGGTCTACGGCGGACATCCGTTCTGCTTCGACGAGCACATGGCTCGCCTCGACCGGTCGCTGGCCGAACTCCAGATCAAGAATCCGCTGGCCGCGTCGCAATGGCGTGACATCGTGATACGGCTGATCGAAGCGGCGTCGCCGTCGGTCCGCGCCGGAATGCAGGGCGTCTACATCCAGGTGACGCGCGGCGTCGCGCCGCGCGAGCATGCGATGCCGCAAGGGCTCACTCCCACAGTCTTCGTCATGGCCAACCCGATGAAGCCGGTGCCCGATGCAGTCCGCGCCAAGGGTGTCGCGTGCGTGAGCGCGCACGACTTCCGCTGGCAGAAGGCGCACATCAAGAGCACCAGCCTGCTCGGCGCCGTGCTGGCGCGGCAGATCAGCGTGGAGGCCGGCGCGGCGGAAACCATCATGTTCCGCGGCGAGTGGCTGAGCGAGGCGTCGTCGAGCAACGTCTGGGTGGTGAAGGACGGCGCGATCAGCGGCCCACCCAAGGACGAGTTGGTGCTCGCCGGCATTCGCTATGGCCTGATCGAGCGGCTTTGCGCCGCTGCCGGCATCGCGTTCACCTTGCGCCGTATCGAGCGCGACGAGGTCTTCGGTGCCGACGAGTTGCTGCTGTCCTCGGCCAGCAAGGAAATCCTGCCGGTCGTGAGGCTCGACGGCCAGACGATTGGCGCAGGCCGTCCAGGCCCCATCTACCAGGCCCTTTATGCCGCCTATCAACAGGCCAAGGCACGCAGCACGCAAGAGAACGGAGTCGCAGCATGACCATCACTCAACCGCCCGGCGCGCCCACCGACGCGCGCAAGGATTCGCTGATCGAGTATCCGTCGAAGTTTCCGATCAAGGTCATGGGCGCGAAGGTCGACGGCTTCGTGCATGCGGTCACGCAGATCGCCGAACAGTTCGACCCGATCTTCGACGCTAGCACCGTCGAGCTGCGCAACAGCAAGGCCGGCAATTACCTCGGCGTGACGATCACCGTCACTGCGACCAGCCGCGAGCAGCTCGACGATCTCTACCGCGCGCTTTCCAGCCATCCCATGGTGAAGGTGGTGCTCTGAGCGCTTCCCGATGACCGCTGCGCTCGAAGTTACGCTGCTCGGCCGCGCCGGCTACGCCGCGACTTACGCCGCGATGCAACAGGCGACGCATGAGCGGACGGCAGAATCGGCCGATCAACTATGGATCTGCGAGCATGAGCCCGTCTATACGCAGGGCTTGGCCGGCAAGGCGGACCACGTATTGAACCCGGGAGATATTCCGGTCGTCCAGACCGACCGCGGCGGTCAGGTGACCTACCACGGCCCGGGCCAGGTCGTGGCCTATCCGCTGATCGACCTGCGGCGCGCCGGCTACTACGTCAAGGAATACGTCTATCGCATCGAGGAATCGGTGATCCGCACGCTGGACCATTTCGGCGTCACCGGCCATCGCGTTGGCGGCGCGCCGGGGATCTACGTGCGGCTCGACGATCCCTTTTCGCATGCGGCACTGACTGGCCCAGTGCATCCCGATGACCCGTTTCGCGGGCTCGGCAAGATCGCCGCGCTGGGTATCAAGGTCAGCCGCCATTGCACCTACCACGGCGTCGCGCTCAATGTGGCGATGGACCTCGAACCCTTCTCCCGCGTCAACCCTTGCGGGTACGCGGGGCTGAAAACCGTCGATCTTTCTACAATCGGCGTTCAAACAACCTGGGACGAAGCAGCGCAGGTGCTGGGCAACAAGCTCAACATCTATCTCGCACCTTGAGCCCCGCCAAAGAGAAGCCATGAGCACACTCAACGTTGTCCGCGACGCGCAGAGCCCCGAGAACTACAACCCTCTCGCCAAGCAGAAAGCCGCCGCCAAGCTGTCGCGCATTCCCGTCAAGGTCGTGCAGGGCGAAGTCCTGAAGAAGCCCGAATGGATTCGCGTCAAGGCCGGCTCGCCCACGACCCGCTTCTACGAAATCAAGCAGATCCTGCGCGAAAGCAACCTGCACACCGTCTGCGAAGAGGCCTCGTGCCCCAACATCGGCGAATGCTTCGGAAACGGCACCGCGACCTTCATGATCATGGGCGACAAGTGCACGCGGCGCTGCCCGTTCTGCGACGTCGGCCACGGCCGGCCCGATCCGCTCGACAAGGACGAGCCGATCAACCTCGCGAAGACGATTGCCAAGCTGCGCCTGAAGTACGTGGTGATCACCAGCGTCGACCGCGACGACCTGCGCGACGGTGGCAGCCAGCACTTCGTGGACTGCATCCGCAACATCCGCGAGTTGTCGCCGCAGACGCAGATCGAGATCCTGGTGCCCGACTTCCGCGGCCGCGACGATCGCGCGCTCGAAATCCTCAAGGCTGCCCCGCCGGACGTGATGAACCACAACCTCGAGACGGCGCCGCGCCTCTACAAGGAAGCGCGTCCGGGCAGCGACTACCAGTTCAGCCTCAACCTGCTGAAGAAGTTCAAGGCGTTGCATCCCAAGGTGCCAACGAAGAGCGGCATCATGGTCGGACTCGGCGAGACCGACGAAGAGATCCTGCAAGTCATGCGCGACATGCGCGCGCACGACATCGACATGCTGACGATCGGCCAGTACCTCTCGCCCAGCAACAGCCATCTTCCGGTGCGCCGCTACGTGCATCCCGACACCTTCAAGATGTTCGAGGAAGAGGCCTACAAGATGGGCTTCAGCCACGCGGCCGTGGGTGCGATGGTGCGCAGCAGCTACCACGCGGACCAGCAGGCGCATGAAGCGAAGCTCGCCCCCAGGTCGACTCAATCCGTGTAGCCTCCCACCTCCTACCGGGGGCAACAACCAGCGGCCCGGCGAAGCCGGTTCCGCGGTGTTTCGCGAAGGTGCCTGGCTGCGCCGGCCGGGCTGATCAATACCTCCCGAGCAAACAATGAGCGAATTCGAGACAGCCATCCAACGCGACTTCGGTGCCATCGCCGAGCTTGTTTATCTTCATGCGCAGCAGGCCCCCGGGCGGGCGGCTCTGGCGGATGCCACGCGCGAACTCAGCTATGGCGCGCTCGACACCCTCATGGACCGCATCGCGGCCAGCCTGCAGCGCGACGGCCTGCGTGCCGGCGATGCCATCGCGATCTGCGCGGCATCCAGCGTCAACTACGCAGCCGTGTTCCTGGGCGCGCTGCGTGCGGGCGTCGCGGTCGCGCCGCTGGCGCCCGGCTCCACGCCCGCGAGCCTCGCGCGGATGATCGAAGACGCCGACGCACGCATCCTGTTCGTCGACGAAGCAGCGGCGGAAGTCATAGGGCCCGCGGCGCCCGGCGCCATTCCGCGCATTGCGCTTGACGCCTCGAGCGCGGGCGGCGACTTCGACGACTGGCTCGTCCTCTCCGGCGCGCGGCCGGCAGCGGTCGAACTGCATCCTTCGTCGCCCTTCAACATCATCTATTCTTCCGGCACTACCGGCGAGCCCAAGGGCATCGTGCAGGGCCACGGCATGCGCTGGTCACACGTCAGGCGCGGCGCGAAGTACGAGTACGGGCCCGAGACGGTCACGCTGCTGTCCACGCCGCTCTACTCCAACACCACGCTGGTCGTGTTCTTCCCGACCATCGCATTCGGCGGCTGCGTCGTGCTGATGCCGAAGTTCGACGCAGCGGGGTACCTGAAGCTGGCGGAGCGTCATCGCGTGACACATACGATGCTGGTGCCGGTGCAATACCAGCGTCTGATGGCGCATCCCGATTTCGGCGCGCATGAACTTTCGAGCTTCCGCTTCAAGTTCAGCACCAGCGCGCCGTTCAACGCCGCGCTGAAGGCCGACGTGCTCGCGCGCTGGCCAGGCGGACTGATCGAGTTCTACGGCATGACCGAGGGCGGCGGCACCTGCATCCTCGAAGCCCATCTGCATCCGGACAAGCTGCATACCGTCGGCCGCCCCGCCGAAGGCAGCGACATCCGGCTCATCGACGAGGCCGGCAACGAAGTCGCACCCGGCGAGGCCGGCGAAGTCGTGGGTCACTCGGCCGGGATGATGGTCGGCTACCACCGCCAGCCGGGCAAGACACGCGAGGCCGAATGGTTCGACCCGGCCGGCAAGCGATTCATCCGCACCGGCGATGTTGGACGTTTCGATGACGACGGCTTTCTCACGCTGTTCGATCGCAAGAAGGACATGATCATCAGCGGCGGCTTCAACATCTATCCGAGCGATCTCGAAGCGGTGCTGCGCGGCCATGGGTCGGTGGCGGATGTTGCGGTGGTCGGCGTGCCTTCGGTGCAATGGGGCGAGACCCCTGTGGCCTTCGTGGTGCGGCGCGCCGGAGACGACACGCCGGCCGAGGCGCTCCTGCAGTGGACCAACGCTCAGTTGGGCAAGACACAGCGGCTCGCAGGGGTGCAATTCATCGACGAACTCCCGCGCAGTGCGATCGGCAAGGTGCTCAAGCGCGAACTGCGTGAACGCCACACCGGCTGACGGCGCGCCGGCCGATGCCGACCATGGCGGCGGAAACGGGCTGCTGTGGGTGTTGCTGGCCGCCGCCGTGGTCTTTGCCGTGGTCCGTCCGCGCGCGCCGTTGGACTATGTGCGGCTCGTGGACTGGCAGACCGTCGGCGCACTGGCCGGCCTGCTGGCGATCACGCAAGGCGTCGAACGCAGCGGCATGCTGCAGGCCGCGGCGGCGCGGCTGCTGTCGCGCACGACCGAGTTGCGCAACCTCGTCCTTTTGCTCGCCGCGAGCGCCGCGTTGCTGTCGGCACTGGTGACCAACGACGTGAGCCTGTTCCTCCTCGTGCCGCTCACCCGGGTGCTGGCAACGCAAGCGCATCTTCCCTTGGTTCGGCTGGTGGTGATCGAAGCACTGGCCGTCAACGCCGGCTCCGCGCTGACGCCGATCGGCAATCCGCAGAACCTCTTCCTCTGGCATCGATCGGGCGAGAGCTTCGTCGGCTTCATGACCATGATGGCGCCGACTGTGGCGGTCATGCTGTTCTGGCTGTTCGCGGCAATCCGCTTCCTGGTGCCACGCGCGCCGATCACGCTGAAGCCATCGGGCGAAACCACGCCGATCGAACCGCGCCTGCTGGTCTTGTCGGGCGTGCTCTTCATCGGCTTCGTGATTGCGCTCGATCAACGCTGGCTGCTCGCCGGTCTGGCGGGTGTGTTCGGCGCCTTCCTCCTGCTGCGCCCGCGCGTGCTGCTGGGCGTGGACTGGGCCTTGCTCGCGATCATTGCGCTGATGTTCATCGACCTGCGGCAATTGGCCGAGCTTCCGGCCATCGCCGCGCTTCTGGGTCGGTTGCCCATCGGCGAAGGCTGGCGCGCGTACCTGGCGGCGATCGTGACTTCTCAGTTCATCAGCAACGTGCCGGCCACCATCCTGCTCGACAACTTTGTGCATGACCTGCCCGCTCTCGCGGCGGGCGTGAGCGTGGGTGGCTTCGGATGCGTGCTGGGCTCGCTCGCCAACCTGATCGCGCTGCGCCTTGCGAAAGTGCCGAACGGTCTGCGCGAATTCCATCGCATCAGCATTCCGTTCCTGCTTGTCTGCGGCGCGTCGGCGCTGCTCTTGCGACTGGGGTGAGGTGGCGGGCGACGGGTCCGCTTAAGCTCGGTCCCATGTCTCCTACGCTGAACGCCCTCGCCGCCATCGCACTCTGGGCCACGCTCGCCTCGCTGGGCACTTCGCTCTCGCATCTGCCGCCCTTCCTGCTGACCGGGCTCGCGCTGATGATCGGCAGCGTCATGAGCTGGCCGCTCGTGCTGCGCAATCGCCGCGCATGGGCGGTGCCGGCGCGCACACTGGCGCTGGGCGTCTACGGTCTGTTCGGTTTTCACTTCCTGCTGTTCATCGCACTGCGGCACGCGCCACCGGTCGAAGCGAACCTGGTCAACTACCTCTGGCCGCTGTTCATGGTGGTGTTGGCGCCGGTGTTGCTGCCTGGCGTGTCGCTGCGTCCGCTGCACGTGGTGGCAGCGCTGCTGGGTTTTGCGGGCGCGGCCATTGCCATCCTCGGCGCGCGCAGTGGCGTCTCGGCGAACATTGGCGGGAGCTACTGGGGTTTTCTGCCCGCACTGGGCTCCGCGTTCATCTGGGCCAGCTACTCGCTTTGGACGCAGCGCGTGCCGGCGTTTCCGACCACTGCAATCGGCCTCTTCGGACTGGTGTCGGGCGCGCTCTCGCTGGCGTGCCATGCGCTTCTGGAGCCTTCCGTCGCGCTCTCATCGCGCGACTGGCTGCTCGTCACGCTGTGCGGACTCGGCCCGCTGGGCGCTGCGTTCTTCTTCTGGGACATGGCGCTCAAGCGCGGCGACGCGCGGCAGATCGGCATCCTGAGCTACATCACACCGCTGGCATCGACCGCGTTACTGCTGATCGTGACGCAACGCCCGCTCAGTTGGACCATCGCGCTCGCCGCCGTCCTCATCATCTCCGCCGCAGTGATGGGGACGCGAGCGCGAAGGTAGTCAGTCCGCGATCTTGAGCACCAGCTTGCCGAAGTTCTCGCCGGTGAAGAGCTTCGTCAACGCCTCGGGGAAAGTCTCGATGCCTTCGACGACATCTTCACGGCTCTTCATGCGGCCATCCTTGAGATAGCCCGACATCTCGGCCACCGCGAGGTGATAGCGGTCGGCGTAGTCGAACACGACCATGCCCTGCATGCGCGCCCGGTTCACCAGCAGGCTCAGGTAGTTCTTCGGCCCCTGCACGGGCGTCGTGTTGTTGTACTGGCTGATGGCGCCGCAGATGATGATGCGGGCACCGCGCGCGAGCTTGGCCAGCGCCGCGTCGAGAATCTCGCCGCCGACGTTGTCGAAGTAGATGTCCACGCCCTTCGGGCAATGCGTCTTCAGGCCCTCGCGCACGGCGGCAGGGCCGGCCTTGTAGTCGATGCAGGCATCGAAACCCAGCTCTTTCACCACCCACTCGCACTTGGCCCGCCCGCCGGCGATGCCGATGGCACGGCAGCCCTTGATCTTCGCAAGTTGCCCGACGGTCTGGCCGACCGCGCCGGCGGCGCCGGAGACCAGCACGGTCTCGCCGGGCTTGGGATCGCCGATGTCCATCAGGCCGAAGTAGCCGGTCATGCCGGGCATGCCCAGGACGTTGAGCCATTGGGTGATCGTCCCGGCATTGAGGTCGATCTTCGTGAGCCCGTTGCGCTTGATCTCCTCTTGCGGGATCAGCGCGTACTCCTGCACGCCGAGCGTGCCATACACGATGTCGCCAACCGCGAATGCCGGGTTGCGCGATGCGGCCACGCGCCCCACGCCGCCCGCACGCATCACAGCGCCGATCTCGACCGGCGGGATATAGCTCTTGCCCTCGTTCATCCAACCGCGCATCGCGGGGTCGAGCGAGAGCGACAGCGCCTTGACGAGAACGCCGCCTTCGGCAGGTTCGCCCGCCGGCTCGGTGGTGAACTGCCAGTTGTCGCGCGTGGCCATGCCTTCGGGCCGCTTGGCGAGTCGAACCTGGCGATTGGTGGGTGTGCTGCTCATGCTCATATCTCCTTGAGGGCTTGCTGGGGCAAGCGCATCGTAGTGCCGACACCCGCCGGGGCTGGTAGCGAAGGCGACAATGGGCCAGGTTTCCTCGCCATTCATCCATGAACCCACCCCCCGCGCATCGCGCCATCCGCGCCGCCGACTGGGTCGCTGGCCTTTCCATCGCCGGACTGCTGCTGCCGGAGGCGGTCGCCTATTCGGGCATTGCGGGGATGCCGCCCCAGTCGGGCGTGATCGCGCTGTTTGCGGGCCTGTTCGTCTACGGTCTTCTGGGAAGCAGCCGCTTCGCGATCGTTTCGGCCACGTCTTCTTCGGCCGCGGTGCTGCTGGCGGCCACGACTTCCGCCGGCGCGCGCGGCACCGCATTGCAACTGGCCCTCAGCGCAGGGATCGTGCTGCTGGCGGGGTGCTTCTTCCTGATCGCGGCGGCGGCGCGGCTCGGCGCCGTCTCGAACCTGATCGCCAAGCCGGTGCTGCGCGGCTTCGCACTCGGGTTGGCGCTCACCATCGTGGTCA
This sequence comes from Variovorax sp. 05L425, assembly GCF_056397705.1. Classification (NCBI taxonomy): domain Bacteria; kingdom Pseudomonadati; phylum Pseudomonadota; class Betaproteobacteria; order Burkholderiales; family Comamonadaceae; genus Variovorax; species Variovorax sp. 05L425. Next base: position 256,141 of record NZ_JBFTNY010000005.1, read on the forward strand.
AGCAGTTGCCCAAGGTTGTGGATGTGCACCCGGTGCACAGCGATTTCTTTCGCCTTTCGTGGGAGCTGATCACCAGCTTCGCCCAATGGAACTACGCGGGATTGGCAATGGCCGCCATCGGCGTGGCCCTGCTCCATGGGCTGGGGCGCTGGCGCACGGTGCCCGCAGCGCTGCTCGTGATCGCCGCCGGCATCGCATTGGACGTCACCGGCTTTTGTCGCCAATGGCACATTGCCGCGGTCGGGCCGATCGAGCTCGGTCTCTCGCCTCCCAACACGCCGACGCTCACGCGCGAGGAGTGGCTGCGCATGGGCGAACTGGCCTTCGCGATGGCGCTGATCCTCTATGCGGAATCCTGTGGATCGATCCGCACCTTTGCGCTGCGGCACGGCGATACCGTCTCGCCCAATCGCGACCTGCTGGCGCTCGGTGCCGCCAACCTGGCGTCCGGGTTGTTCCAGGGGATGCCGGTCGGCGCCGGCTATTCGGCCACCTCCGCCAACGAAGCCGCCGGCGCACAAAGCCGCGCCGCCGGGCTAGTCGCCGGGGCCGTAGTCCTGCTCGCTGTCATCACGCTGCTGCCATGGATTGCCCATACGCCAGAGCCCTTGCTCGCTGCGATCGTGATGCATGCCGTCGGCCACACGCTGAATCCTGGCAGCCTGCGCCCCTACTTCGCCTGGCGGCGCGACCGGGTCATCGCGTTGGTCGCGTTCGGCGCGGTGCTTCTGTTCGGCGTGCTGGACGGCCTGCTGGCAGCCATCGGCGTCAGCCTGCTCCTGCTGTTGCAGGGCCTGTCGAATTCACACGTGAGTTGGCTCGGCCGACTAGGCCAGAGCCACGACTACGTGGACACTGCGCGCCACCCGGAAGCCCAGGTGCCCGCCGGCATGCTGATCGCACGGCCCGAGGTGCCGCTGTTCTTCGGCAATGCCGACACCGTGTTGGCCACGGTCCGGACCCGCGTGGAAGCGACGCAGCCGATCAGCCACGTGGTGCTCAGTCTCGAAGAGTCGGCGGATCTCGACGGCACCAGCATCGAGGCGCTGTGCGATTTCGCTGCTTCCGTCCGCCAGCGCGGCGCGCGACTGCTGCTCGCGCGGGTCAAGGACACGGTCCGCGATCTGCTCGAACAGGTGCGCAATCCCGATCTGCCGCCCGCCGCGTACGCCGCCTGGAGCGTGGACGACGCCGTAGAGCAGGCGCGGGCCGCAGCTTCAGGTCAATAGCGCGGTGACAGCGAGTCCGGGTTCGGCGTTGCGCACGGTGAGCTTGCCGCCATGCGCTTCGGCCACCAGACGGCACAGGTACATGCCGAGGCCCACGCCGCCGGTCGCGCGCTGGCGTGCGCTGTCGGTCCGGTAGAAGGGTTCCGCGAGGCGTTCCAATTGCGCCACGTCGACGCCCGGGCCGAAATCTCGCACCTCCAGTTCCACACCCTGCCCAGCCCTGCGCAGTGTCACGCGAGGAGGCGCCGCACCCTCGGCCCCGTGGCGCAGCGCGTTGTCGAGCAGGTTGCGCGCAAGCAGGCGGACGCGCGCGCGGTCCAGCGAGAGCAAAGGCAGATCCGCCAGGATTTCCACGGCGACGTTCTCTCCCCCATCAAGCTCGTCGACCACCTCGCGCACGAGCGCCGCCAGATCGATCGGTTCGCGGTGCAGCGCGGCATGCGGGCTGGCGAGTCGCTCGCTCTCGAGCAGGTCGCTGATGAGGTCGCGCATCTCGGCCAGGTCGCGCAGGAGCGCAGCGCGCTCGGCCGCGCCCTCCGTTGTCGCCGGGAGCAGTTCCGCGTTGAGACGCGCCCGCGTGAGGGGTGAGCGCAACTCGTGGCTCAGCGCCAGCAGCAGCGCGCGCTTGGCGTCGAGCATCCCCTGGATGTCATGGGCCATGGTGTTGATGCGCAGCGCGAGGTCGCCCAGTTCGTCGCGCCGGCGCAGCGGGATCGGTTCCTCGAAGGCGCCGCGCCCGAAGCGCTCCGCGCCAGCACGGATGTCGTCCAGCGGCCGCAACAGCCGGCGGACGTACGCGTAGGCCAGCACGATCAGGGCCAGCAGCAGCCCGAGCGTGATCCAGCCGATGCCCTGCGGCTCACGCTCCCAGGGCAGCGTGCCGACGCCGAAGCTGATGCGGTGGCCATCGGCGGTCGTGCGGCTGAGCCAGTCCCCCCGCGGGCCGAAACCGTGCCGGTGACGGTCTGGATGTGAATCCCAGTTCACGACCGGTCCCTCGATACGGATCGAGATCGGCAGCCGCGTGACCAGCGCCTCGGCGCGGGCCACGTCCGGCGGCGTGCCAAGCTCGGCCACGATGCGATCCACGTAGTCGGCGACGAGCGGCCTGGCGGCGTCGCGCCAGCCGGTCGAGAAGGCCCGCTGCATGCCGCCGAGGAACACCGCGGCCATCGCCAGCGCAAGCAGCACGAACGCGATGATCAGTTGCACACGCAACGAATGCCGCCAGCGATGGCGCCAGCCGTGGCCAGCTCGCCGCGTCCTCATGACGCGCTCTTGCCGACAGCGAGCGTGTAGCCCGCGTTGCGCAGCGTCTTGATGCAGTCCAGCGGCTCGAGCTTCTTGCGCAGCCGGCTCACGACGATGTCGACCGCGCGCGTGTAGAGCTCGGCTTCGTGCCCACGAAGGCGATTCAGGATGTCGTCGCGGCTCCAGACCTTCCCCGGCTGGTCCGCCAGCAGGGCCAGCAGCTCGAACTCGGTGCCGGTGAGATCCACGCGTTCGCCGTGGCGCAGCACCTCGCGCCTGTCGAGGTCAATCGACAGACCCTCGAACTCCCGCCGCTGCGATGGCGCCGCAGGCGGCACCGCCCGCTGGCGGCGCAGGATGGTCTGCACGCGCGCCACCAGTTCACGAGGCTCGAAGGGCTTCGGCAGATAGTCGTCGGCCCCGAGTTCGAGGCCGACCACGCGGTCCATGACCTCGCCGCGCGCGGTCAGCATCACGATCGGGATGTCGCTTTGCTTGCGGATTTCGCGGCAGAGCGCAAAGCCGTCCATCTCGGGCAGCATCACGTCCAGGATGGCGGCGTCATAGGTCGTCGCGCGCAGCTTTGCCAGGCCTTCGCTCGGACGGGTCGCGCTGTCCAGCACGTAGTCGAAGCGCGCGAAGTAACTCGCGAGCGGCGCACCCAGGTGCTCGTCGTCGTCGATCAACAGGATGCGGGGCATTCGGGCATTGTGCATACGCGCAAAGAGAAGGCTCGTCACCAGACCCGAGGGCATGCGTCAGAGGACTTTCATCCCCTTCTCCAGCGGCGGGCGCGGTCCATGAAATCGCGGACCTTCTGTTGCTGCGCCGGATTCAGGTTGTCGAAGAAGTCGGCGGCCGCCGCGATCACTTCGGGGCTGCCGGCCTGCACGGCGGCGCTCTTGTCCTCGACCAGCTTCTTCGCGCGCTCCTGGTCGAGCTTTGCGCCGGCGAACAAGGCACGGAACTCGGCGCGCGGATCGCCGCCGCCGCGCAACGCTGCGCGCTGGGCCTGGATCTTTTCGGTCAGCACCTGGAGCTTCTGCTTCTGCGTGGCGTCGAGCTCGAGCTTGCTGCTCACGCGCTCGACGATGCGCGCACGGAACTCGGCCCGGTCTTGCTCGGAGTCGCCGCTCCAGCCGTGGCGGTGTCCGCAACCGGCCAGGCTGCCCGCAACCAGCGCAGCACCGGCGATACCGAAGAGAGAACGTTTGAACCAGCGTTTCATGAGAGTCTTCCTTTGCATGTGATCGGATCGATCAGGGAGACTCGATGGTGCTTTTGCGCAGCCGTGAAGTCCTTTCGCGACGGTTTCGGCGTGTTTCGTTTTATTGCGGCGCGAGGGCGACCGGCGCTAGCGCGGCGGAGGGTTCCTCGGCCTCGATCACGCCCTGCGCCCAGGATTCGAGCTTTCGGGTGTCGGCGCGCAGCACTTCCTGCTTCACAGCCAGGATCTGCGAGGGATGCATCGAGAAGCTGCGCAAGCCCAAGCCGAGCAGCAATCGGGTGAACATGACGTCACCCGCCATTTCTCCGCACACGCTCACGCTCTTGCCCTGGCGCCGGCACTCGGCAATGGTGTCGGCCACCAGCCGAAGCACAGCGGGATGCGCAGGATCGTAGAGATGCGCGACCGATTCGTCGGCGCGGTCGATGGCGAGCGTGTACTGGATCAGGTCGTTGGTGCCGATCGACAGGAAATCGAAGTACTTCAGGAAGGTCTTGAGCGTGAGCGCGGCGGCCGGGATTTCGATCATCGCGCCGAGCTTCACGTTGCCGTGAACGACGCCGCGGTTGTCCAGTTCGCCCCGCGCGAAATCGATGAGTGACAGGGTCTGCCGAATCTCGCTCACGTGCGCCAGCATCGGAATCAGCAGATGGATCTCGCCGTGCGCTGCGGCGCGCAGGATGGCACGTAGCTGTGTAAGAAACATCGCCGGATCTGCCAGGCTCCAGCGAATTGCGCGCAGACCGAGGGCAGGATTCAGGTGCGAGTCTTCGCGGACCGACTTACCGTCGAGCTGCTTGTCCGCGCCGACATCAACGGTCCGAATGGTGACAGGCATGCCCTGCATGCCCTCGACCGCGCGCCTGTATGCCTGGTACTGCTCTTCCTCGTCGGGCAGGCGCGTCATGCGCTGCGCTTCGCGGCCCATGAAGAGGAATTCGCTACGGAACAGACCCACGCCGACCGCGCCGGCTCGGACCGCGCCCACCGTGTCTTCGGGCATCTCGATATTGGCCAGCAATTCGACGCGCTGACCATCAAGCGTCACGGCCGGCTTGTGCCGCAGCCGGGAAAGCCGCCCGCGTTCGAGGTCGCCCTGTCGCTGCTTGAAGCCGTATTCGGCCAGGATGATCGGCGAGGGATCGACGATCACGACGCCAGCATCGCCATCGATGACGACCCAGTCGTCCTGCCGCACCAATTGGCTCGCGCTGCGGGCGCCGACCACGGCCGGGATGTCCATGCTGCGCGCGACGATCGCCGTGTGCGAGGTGCGTCCGCCGACGTCGGTCACGAAGCCCGCGAACACGCTCTTCTTGAACTGCAGCATGTCGGCCGGCGAGAGATCGTGCGCGATCAGCACCAGCGGCACGTCGATGCCGTCGCCGGCAGTGGGGTCGGAATGCTCGTCGTCGTCGTTTTCGGAGGCGCGCTTGCGGCGCGGCGGGTTCGGCGCGAGAACTGCTGCCGTGCCCTTCATCCGGTGCAGCAGGCGCTCGACGACCTGCTCCAGGTCCGCCTTGCGCTCGCGGAGGTACTCGTCCTCCATCTCGTCGAACTGGCGCGCAACCACTTCGAGCTGCGTTGTGAGCGCCCACTCGGCGTTGTAGAGGCGCTCCACGATCCAGTGCTTGACGCCGCCGGTGAGCACCTCGTCCTGCAGCAGCATCTGGTGCACGTCGAGGAGCGCGGAGAGTTCGTGCGGGGCGTCGTTGGGACCCATCAGCGCCACGCTGGCCTGCAATTTCTGCAGTTCCTCGGCCACCGCGTTCCGGGCGACCCGGACTCGGTCGATCTCGGTTTCGACTTCCTCGGGTTTGATGAAATAGTGCGCGACGTCGATGCGGCTCGACACGACGAGCACGGCGCGGCCGATGGCAATGCCACGGGCAACCGGGAGACCGTGGATCGAGAATGTCACGCCTTACCCCACGAAGTGCGCCATCTATTCACCTTCCCCGAACTTGTCGTTCATGAGTGCAACGATGGCATCCAGCGCCTCTTGCTCGCGGTCGCCGATCGTCTCGACTTCCACAGTCACGCCGATGCCGGCGGCCAGCATCATCACGCCCATGATGCTCTTCGCATTCACCCGACGATCGCCGCGCGCAAGCCAGACTTCGCAGGGATAGCTCCCCGCAAGCTTGGTGAGTTTCGCCGAGGCCCGCGCATGCAGGCCCAGCTTATTGCTGATGGTCACGGATGTCTTGGTCACTGTGCTTTCTTCTTGCCTGATTCTGGGGAGCGGTCACGGCCACTTGCATCACGCCCGCGGTTCCTCCGGTGAGCGCACGCTGCACAAGCGTATCAAGCGGTTCGTTCCGATAGCTGACGGCGCGCAGCAACATGGGTAGGTTAACGCCAGCCACCAGGCGGGAGCGGACGCCGTCGACCAGCTTCTGGGCCACATTGCAGGGCGTTGCTCCGAAAACGTCGGCCAGCACGAGCACCTGCGAGCGCGGTGTGCGATGAAGCTGCGCCAAGGTGATGCGCGCTGCGGCGAGAGTTTCGTCGGGGGAGACGTTAGGCAAGACGTCGAGCGCAACGATGAACTGCTCGCAATCAGGAAACACATGCAATGCGCACTGCCGCAGTGCCTGCGCAAGCGGCGAATGAGCAATGATGAAGATGCTGTTCATGTGAGTCGGCAGACAGTCTGCCAATTATGCGGGGGCATCCGTGAGGGTGTAGAAATAAGACAACACAACACGCAGCATCTCATCAACGTCCAGGGCCTGTTTCGTGCCTTTGTCCACTCACGGGATGCGAATTCCCTCGAAAAACGTCGCCAGTGCGTCGGACGATGACGGCGAACCCTGTACGGTAGCCTGATAAATCGCCATTCCGTCCGGTCGCTGTTGCGCGAACCAGAGGACGTGGGCCGCGTCGTCGCGGCTTTCGGCCGGTGGGCCCTGGGTATCGAGCCGCGCCGGGGCGGGCGACGCAGCGGCACGAGGCACGGTGGCAGGGGCCTCGACGACCTGGGTGCTCGCGAGCTGGGAGCGTGTCGCGGCTCGCCATGCGCGAATCCAGCTCTCGGCCTGCTCGGCACTGCCGGCCGTGGCGTGAGCGACGGCAAACGTGGCGCCCCCGGCCTTGCAACCGGCCATGTCGACTGCAACCGCCTCGGTTCCGAGGGGGATCTGCCGAGTGGCGTGGTCAGGCTTGCATGGCAGCAGAACGACAACGCCGGCGTCCCCCACCGGGGCATCTCGCCAGTTGAAGGTCGGACTGCACGCCGCAAGGGCGATCGCGGCCACGGCGTATGCCGTGCGACTGGGACGATGGCAGGACGGAGTCGACATGGAAAGCCCATTATCGAACGCCCCTTCGGCGAGCCTGGGAGCCCGGCACGATCCGGCGATGGGAACTAAAATCCGCGAACTCCACCCTCTTCTTCCATGAAAAAGCTCTTCTACGCCGCAGCAACTGCGCTAGCCCTGGTCGTCGGCGTGGGCGTGTACCTGAACACGGGCGTTTCCGCAGCGCCGGCATCGACCTTCGTGCTTCTCGACGGTACGAAGAAAAGCACCGAGGACCTCAAGGGCAAGGTCACCCTGGTCAATTTCTGGGCAACGAGCTGCGTCACCTGCGTGGGTGAAATGCCCAAGGTCATCGCGACTTACGACAAATACAAGAATCAGGGCTACGACACCCTCGCCGTGGCAATGAGCTACGACCCACCGGCCTACGTCGTCAATTACGCCGAAACGCGCAAACTGCCGTTCAAGGTGGCGATCGACAACACAGGCGCCGTGGCCAAGGCTTGGGGCGACGTCCAGCTGACGCCGACCACCTACGTGGTCAACAAGCGCGGCGAGATCGTGAAGCGCTATGTCGGCGAACCCGACTTCGCCGAATTGCACAAGTTGATCGAGAAACTGCTCGCCGAGGCATAAAGCCCCCGACGAGTATTCGGTGCTCGCGGCCAGGTGCGAGCTATTTGTTCCTGAAGGAATCGTGGCACGCCTTGCACGTTTCACCGAGCGAGCCCATCGCGGTTTTCAGCGCGTCGAGGTTGCCGGTTTTCGTCGCAACAAGGAGCTTGTCGGTTTCGGCCATCAGCCGATCGCTCAACTCCTTGAACTTGGCCTGCTCCTTCCAGATCTCCGGCTTGGCCTTGCCGCCCTCCGTGCCCGGCCCAAAGCCGGCCCAGGGTAGCCTTGATATCTGGGCGACCACCTCGGCATTGGCGACCGCAACCGTCGCATCGAAAGGAACCCGGCCGTTGGCCATGGCACCCAGGCGCCCCACATGCTGCCCCTGGATGAACATCGCACTCTGGCGGTATTTGATGGCATCCTCAGTCTTGGCGAACTGAGCGCTGGCCGACACGGAAAAGGCTCCGCAAACGGCAGCCAGGATGAGGGTGACGAGAGATTTCATCGTGAATCCTTTTTGCTCGTGCATCGCTGAGTACGGTGCCGTAGTCCAGTTTAGAGATTTGGCGCAGCCAATGGGTAGAGACAACCCGCAAGGCCACTCGCCACCGAAGTTTGCTAATCTGCGGATCCCGCATCCTGCGTCACAGCCACCGATGACCGCATCTTTCGAGCCCACGACGCGCCGCGCGAGGCTGGATGAGCCTGGCGCGATTCGAACGCGTGTCTGGGATCTGCCGACCCGGCTGTTCCACTGGGCGTTGGCGCTGACTGTGATCAGCCTCATTGCAACCGGACTTGGCGGGATCATGGAATGGCATTTCCGTCTCGGTTACACCGCGCTGTCGCTTCTGCTTTTTCGTCTGGTCTGGGGATTCGTCGGCGGTCGTTGGTCGCGCTTCTCGGCTTTCATTTATGCGCCGCGCTCGGTCGTTTCGTATCTGCGAGGTCGTGCGCACCCCGACCATCTCATCGGCCACTCTCCATTGGGCGCGCTATCGGTGTTCGCGGTCCTTGGCCTGCTGCTGGTGCAAGTAGCGACCGGCTTGGTGGCCGACGACGAGATCTCGGCATCGGGGCCGCTGACACGCTTTGTGCCCGGTTCCGTGGTGAGCGCCGCAACGAAGTGGCATGCCGAGCCAGGCATGTGGCTGGTCATCACGCTGGTGAGCCTGCACGTCCTGGCGGTTCTTTTCTATGTATTTGTCAAAGGCCGGCGGCTCATCCGGCCCATGATTTCCGGCGACAAGCCGCTCGCCGACGGCAACGGCGCGCCGAGCCGTGACGATTTCGCGTCAAGACTTCTTGCGCTTGCCGTGTTCGCGGTCTGCGTAGGCTTTGCCGTCTGGATAGCATCATTGCGCGTATGAGCAACTCCATGTCACGTCCCCTGCCATTGGCAGACACGCCTGAAATCGTGCTGCTGACGCCCGACGAACCGCACGAACTCGAAGCCACACGGGCGATTTTTCAGGACTATGCTGCTTCCCTGGGCATCGACCTCGGATTTCAGAATTTCGACGCTGAACTTGTCAACTTGCCCGGTGACTACGCGGAACCGCGTGGCGCCTTGCTTCTGGCACTGGTCAACACGATCGATACGGCGGTTCCCGTGAATGCGCAACCTCTGCAAAGAGCCAATGGCGATCTCGCGCATGTCGCCGGTTGTTGCGCGCTGCGTCCCTTGGATTCGGCGGACTATCCCAATGCCGCCGAAATGAAGCGCCTGTATGTACGTCCGGAATTTCGGGGGGTGGGGCTCGGGCGACAACTCGCGGAAGCCATTCTCGACGCCGCGCGCGGAGCGGGCTACGCGTGCGTACTGCTCGATACGCTCGACGACATGGAGTCTGCGAGGGCACTCTACGAAGACCTCGGCTTCATCGAAGTGCCTCCTTACTATCACAACCCGGTTGCCGGGTCGCACTACCTCAAAGCTGATTTGTAGCTCGCCCCGTCCTCACGCGGCCCGGAGCGCTACGAACGCGGGGAGCGATCAGCCGCGGGCTTGTGCCAACAGCGTGTCGGCATCGCTGACTTCGAACTTTCCGGGGCCTTCGACGTTCAGCGAAACAACTTTGCCGTCCCTGACGAGCATGGAATAGCGATTGCTACGGATACCCATCCCTCGCGCGGTCAGATCCAACGTCAGGCCGGTCGCATTGGCAAAGGCAGCACTGCCGTCCGCCAACATGCGGACCTTGCTGCCCGTCTTCTGGTCGCGAGCCCAAGCGCCCATGACGAAGGCATCGTTGACGCTCACGCACCAGATTTCATCGACTCCCGCAGCCTTGAAGTCCTCGAAATGCTGCACATACCCAGGTACGTGCTTGGCAGAGCAGGTGGGTGTGAAAGCGCCAGGCAACGCGAACAGCGCGATGGTCTTCCCGGCAGTGGCCTTCGCGACATCGACAGGGTTGGGACCGATGCTGCAGCCCTCCCCTTCGACCTCGGAATATTCCTGGAGGGTTGCAGTGGGAAGCGTGTCGCCGACTTTGATCATTTGAAGGACTCCTGAAAAAGAAAAACGGCCCACATTGTGGGCCGCTTTTGCTCGGGCTGCTTCGCCTGCGATCAGACCAAAACGGCCTTTTCGATCAGACGGGTCACGACCCAGTTCTTCGTCTTCGAAATCGGCCGGCTTTCGGTGATCTCGATGGTGTCGCCCAGCTTGTACTCGCCCTTTTCGTCATGGGCGTGGTACTTGCTGGTCTTGGCCACGATCTTGCCGTAGAGTTCGTGCTTCACACGACGCTCGACCAGCACAGTCACGGTCTTCTCACGCTTGTCGCTGACCACCTTGCCGATCAAGGTGCGCTTGAGGGATTTTTTAGCTTCCGTCATGTTCACTCCTTACTTGGCGGCTTGGGCTTCTTGCTGCTTCTGAGCAAGAATGGTCTTGGCGCGCGCGATGTCGCGGCGCGTCACGCGCAGCGTCGAGGTATTCGACAACTGTTGCGTGGCTTTCTGCATGCGCAGGCCGAAATGAGCCTTCTGCAGATCCTTGATTTCGGCTTGCAGGCCCGCAACGTCCTTGTTGCGCAGCTCGGCGGCCTTCGAAGTCTTGGCCGTAGCCGCAACTTCCTTCTTCTTACGTGTTGCCATGGTGTTCTCCTCGATCAGGCGCCGAGCTGGCGAGCGACGAAGGTCGTACGCAGCGGCAGCTTGGCAGCGGCCAGACGGAAGGCCTCGCGAGCCAGTTCTTCGGGGACGCCGACGATCTCATAGATCACCTTGCCGGGCTGGATTTCGGCGACGTAGTACTCTGGGTTGCCCTTGCCGTTACCCATCCGCACTTCTGCGGGCTTGTGGGAGATCGGCTTGTCGGGGAACACACGAATCCAGATGCGGCCACCGCGCTTGACGTGACGCGAGATCGCGCGACGTGCGGCTTCGATCTGACGGGCCGTAAGACGGCCTCGGTCGATCGACTTCAGGCCGAAATCACCGAACGACACCGCGTTGCCGCGAGTCGCGATGCCGGTGTTGCGGCCCTTTTGTTCCTTGCGGAACTTTCTGCGTGCAGGTTGCAGCATGTTTATTACTCCGTAGTTCTAAGACCGATCACTCGGTCTTGGCACCGTCAGCTGCTGCAGCTGGCGCGGCTTTGCGGACGCGCTTAACGGCGGGTTTCGAGTCTGCACCTGGAGCCGCCGGAGCGGCGCCAGTGGCTTCTGCGGGCTTGTCGCTGCCATCGGCCGGGGCGACGTTGCCGCCGATCGGGCCACGGGCACCGGCGCGCGGACCGCGACGGTCAGAGCCGGGACGATCGCCACCAGGACGGCCATCACGACGCGGGCCGCGAGGGCGACGCTCTTCGTCGGGGCGCGGCGTTTCGACGGCCGGCAGGTCGTTACGACCCAGCGTGTCGCCCTTGTAGACCCAGACCTTGACGCCAATGACGCCGTAGGTGGTCTTGGCTTCCGAGGTGCCGTAGTCGATGTCGGCGCGCAGGGTGTGAAGCGGCACGCGACCTTCGCGGTACCACTCGGTACGTGCGATTTCGATGCCATTCAGGCGACCGGCCGACATGATCTTGATGCCCTGGGCACCCAGACGCATGGCGTTCTGCATCGCGCGCTTCATGGCGCGGCGGAACATGATCCGCTTCTCGAGCTGCTGAGTGATGCTGTCGGCGATCAGTTGCGCATCGATCTCGGGCTTGCGCACTTCTTCGATGTTGACAGCAACCGGCACGCCGAGTTGCTTGCCCAGCTCGCGCTTGAGGTTCTCGATGTCCTCGCCCTTCTTGCCGATCACGACGCCCGGACGTGCCGAGTAGATCGTGATGCGTGCGTTCTTGGCGGGGCGCTCGATCAGCACGCGCGAAACGGACGCGTTCTTGAGCTTCTTCTTCAGGTACTCGCGCACCTTGATGTCTTCGGCCAGCATGCCGGCGAAGTCGCGGTTGCTTGCGTACCAGCGGCTGGACCAGTTACGGCTGACCGCAAGGCGGAAGCCGGTTGGGTGGATTTTCTGTCCCATATTTCTTCCAGGCCTATTAGTTGCCAACCGTCACGTACACATGGCACGTGGGCTTGCTGATGCGATTGCCGCGACCCTTGGCGCGCGCGGTGAAGCGCTTGAGCGTGGCGCCTTGCTCGACGTAGATGGTCTTGACCTTCAGTTCGTCGATATCGGCACCGTCGTTGTGCTCGGCGTTGGCGATGGCCGACTCGAGCACCTTCTTCACGATCACAGCGGCCTTCTTCTGCGTGAATTGCAGAATGTTGAGCGCTTGATCGACCTTCTTGCCGCGGATCAGGTCGGCGACCAGACGGCCCTTGTCGACCGAAAGGCGGACGCCGCGGAGGACTGCACGTGTTTCAGACATGGTCGTTCCTTACTTCTTCTGGACTTTTTTGTCCGCGGGGTGCCCCTTGAACGTGCGCGTGAGCGCAAATTCACCGAGCTTGTGGCCGACCATCTGGTCGGTGATGTACACAGGCACATGCTGCTTGCCGTTGTGCACGGCAATGGTCAGACCGATGAACTCGGGCAGAACCATCGAGCGACGCGACCAGGTCTTGATCGGCTTCTTGTCCTTGGTCGTCACGGCCTTGTCGGCCTTGGCCACGAGGTGGTGGTCGACGAACGGACCTTTTTTGAGAGAGCGAGTCATTTGCTAACCCTTACTTCTTGCGACGCGACACGATGAAGACTTGCGTGCGCTTGTTGTTACGGGTGCGATAACCCTTGGTCAGGTTGCCCCATGGGTCGACAGGATGGCGGCCTTCGCCGGTCTTGCCTTCGCCACCACCGTGTGGGTGGTCGACCGGGTTCATCACCACGCCGCGAACGGTCGGGCGGATACCCATCCAGCGCTTCACGCCGGCCTTGCCGAGCTGGCGCAGGCTGTGTTCTTCGTTGGCGACTTCACCGATGGTCGCGCGGCACTCGACGTGCACGCGGCGGACTTCGCCCGAACGCATACGGACCTGGGCATAGACGCCTTCACGGGCCAGCAGCGTGGCCGAGGTACCGGCCGAACGGGCGATCTGCGCGCCCTTGCCAGGCTGCAGTTCGATGCAGTGGATCGTCGAACCCACAGGGATGTTGCGAATCGGCAGCGTGTTGCCGGCACGGATCGGAGCTTCCGAACCGCTCAACAGCGTTGCACCAGCTTCCAGACCGCGCGGGGCGATGATGTAGCGGCGCTCGCCATCGGCGTAGCACACGAGCGCGATGTGGGCGGTACGGTTGGGGTCGTACTCGATACGTTCGACCTTGGCCGGGATGCCGTCCTTGTTGCGCACGAAGTCCACGACGCGATAGTGGTGCTTGTGGCCACCACCCTTGTGGCGGGTCGTGATGTGACCGTTGTTGTTGCGGCCAGCCTTCTGGAATTGCGGCTCCAGCAAGGCCGCGTGCGGCGCGCCCTTGTACAGGTGGTCTCGCGAGATCTTCACCGCGCCGCGTTGGCCCGGCGAAGTGGGTTTCATCTTGATGACGGCCATGATTAAGCGCCTTCCCCGACGAGGTTGAGCTCTTGACCAGCCTTGAGCGTCACATAGGCCTTGCGAACGTTGTCGCGGCGACCGATGGACTTGCCGAAGCGCTTGGTCTTGCCCTTGGTGTTGAGCACCGACACGCCCTGGACTTCGACCTTGAACATCAGTTCAACAGCGGCCTTGATCTCGGGCTTGGTGGCATCCTGCAGCACCTTGAAGGTGACGGCATTCGACTTCTCGCCGACCATCGTCGCTTTTTCAGACACGATCGGGGCGATCAGCACATTCATCAGGCGACCTTCATCGAACTGACGTTGTGCGGGAGTAGGGTTCATGCGGCTCATGCGAACATCTCCTTGAGCTTATCGACGGCACCCTTGGTGACCAGCACCTTCTTGTAGTGAACCAGCGACACCGGATCGGCGTAACGCGGCTCGACCACGAGCACGTTGACCAGGTTGCGCGAGGCCAGGTACAGGTTCTCGTCGACTTCCTCGGCGATCACGAGCACGGACTCGAGATTCATTGCCTTGAACTTGGCGGCCAGCGCCTTGGTCTTGGGAGAGTCGACCTTGATCGAATCGACCACGGCCAGACGACCTTCACGAGCGAGCTGCGAGAAGATGGAGGCCATGCCGGCGCGATACATCTTCTTGTTGATCTTCTGCGAGAAGTTTTCGTCAGGCATGTTCGGGAAAATGCGGCCACCCCCACGCCACAGCGGCGAGGAAGTCATACCGGCACGGGCGCGGCCCGTTCCCTTTTGCTTGAAAGGCTTCTTGGTCGAGTGCTTGACCTGCTCGCGGTCCTTCTGGGCGCGCGTGCCTTGGCGGGCGTTGGCCTGGAATGCGACGACGATCTGGTGAACCAGGTCTTCGTTGTAGTCGCGGCCAAACACGGTCTCGGGGGCGTCGTACTTCGACGCGGCCTGGCCTTGTTCGTTCAGGAGTTCGAGTTCCATTACTTCGCTCCTTCAGCGGCTTGCGGCCTAGCCTTGACAGCCGGACGCACGGTGACGAAGCCACCCTTCGAACCCGGAATTGCACCCTTGATCAGGAGCAATTGACGGGCTTCATCGATCCGGATCACATCGAGGTTCTGGGTCGTCACGGTGACATCGCCGAGGTGGCCCGTCATACGCTTGCCGGGGAACACGCGTCCGGGATCCTGCGCCATGCCGATGGAACCCGGCACGTTGTGCGAACGGCTGTTGCCGTGCGACGCGCGCTGCGAGCTCATGTTGTGACGCTTGATCGTGCCAGCGTAGCCCTTACCAATGGAAGTGCCCTGCACGTCCACCTTCTGGCCGACCGCAAACACACTGGCGGCCGCAATGACGCCACCAGTCTTGTGCTGACCGGCCGTGTCGGCGGTCACGCGGAATTCCTGGATGATTTCGCCAGCTTCGACACCCGCCTTGGCGAGGTGACCGGCTTCAGGCTTGGTAACACGCGATGCCTTGCGCGAACCGAACGTCACTTGAAGTGCGACGTAGCCATCATTCTCTTGGGTTTTGATCTGGGTCACACGGTTGTTGGACACATCAATCACCGTGACAGGAACAGCATCCCCGTCATCGGTGAAGAGACGCATCATCCCCACCTTGCGGCCCAGCAACCCGAGGGAGTTGCTCAGACTCATTGGTTTTCTCCAAAACTTCCGCCGCTGCCACTTCAATTGGCGACAGCGTTTGGTATACGAAAGAAGGTTAATAAAGCTCCGCGCAAAATGAACCCTGGGGCGCAATTTTGGCAGAGCCGAAGATTATAGCGCGCAATGCGCAAATGCTGCAACGGGGATGGTGGCCCCGGCTGGGGGCCTACTTCACCTGCATCGATCGGACCCTATCCCCGCCGGGGCTTTGCTTGAGCTCACCGGCACCCGGCAGCGCTGAAGGGGACTGGCCCACTTGGACGGGAATCGAAGTTGCGCTGGTCGCGCCGTACTGAGTCGTGAACACGTGCAGATAACCGATACCCGCTGCGGACGGGGTGACTTTGATCGTCAATGAGGTGACTTCGCCTGCTGGCAGCGTCCGAGTCGCAGCGACATCGCCGAGCGCCAGACCACCCTCAGTCGTCAACCGAAGCGCCGCTCCGCCATGTTCCGTCACTCCGTCGAAGGTCAACACTAAGGGAATGGCGACGCCAATCGCGGGCGTTCCGTCGATGCGATATCGCACGACCACTCCTGAACCGTTTGCTTTCATTGGAGCTGTCTTCATGGATGTGCTCGCCGGCGCACCCTTGACCATTCCAGGCGCCTTCGCGCCATCAGCTGCCGCGCTTGAAGGAGCGAGCAGCGCCAACACCAACACCAACGCCAACGCCAGCGTGACGGCAGCGCATGCGCCTGGGCCCATTTTCAAAGGTGCAGCGTTCATTGGATGGTGACGTTGAAACATGTGGAGGCCGATGAGTTGTTGAAGTCATTGATCACCAGAATGCTCTCCCCGGCCGGCAAACTTACGGCGGCCGTCTCGCTCTGACCCAGCCCGTCGGCCTCGGCAATCTGGCCACCGTTGTAAACCGCGAAGTCAGGATCGACGGCCGTCGACGTGCCAGCGACCGTGACGGTGTAGTTGCCCGCCGATGGCACGGTAAACCGAAGATAGACGTAGCTCCCCAGCTTGTTGCCGGAACCCGCCTGATTAGAGACGCAAGCCGAATTGACTGCACCTGGCGTGGCCCGTTGGTACATCGGTAGCGCGACGGCAACGCCGCCATTGTTGGTTTCCGACCCACCGAATGGGTCGGATGCGGCACTGATGCTCTGCCCTGCCAGCAACGTGGCCAAGTTCGAAGCACTTCCCGGTGCCGCCGAAGAAAAGGCGACTGCGAACGGGTGAACGGAAGTCACAGGCAGGCCGTTCTTGAAGGGGCCAGTCATCGTGTCGTGGATCGCCTTGAAGCCGACCTGCCCGTTCAGATTCCAAATGATCGACTGTATGGACGCCTCGCGGAACCAGCCAGGGTTTGAATCAACGCCGGTGCGGAGATCAACGTTGGAGCCCTGCGCTTGGCCAGGGCCGACCGAATCGGTGTAGTTGCTGCGCCCGAGCGCAATGCCGGACCACGCATTGCCCCATCCTTCGGAAAACGCGACCCGGCGATCAAGGCTGTCCGTGATGGCGTGGCTCCCGCCCGGCGAATCGTCTCGACTGAATGCCGACTGATAGTAGTGACCCCATTCATGGGCAATCACCGACGAATCGTACTCGTCGGTGTCGACGTTCTCCTTGCCCAGAACATAGATGGCACGGCCTGCACTTCCGTTGCTGAAGAAGGTCGTTCCAATCTGGCCGAGGGCTGGATTGCCTGTGGCCGGAACGTTGTTGGCGCTCCAGAACACACGCAACGCGGGAAAGGCCGTGTTTGGCGCGACCGACAGGACTTTCGCCTGGGCCGCGTAAATCGTATCCAGAGCGGCGAAAGGTGCCGCTACACGCGTCCCGCTGTAGCTCGATCCGCCCCACCCGGACGGGGCATGAATGTCACGCGAGAGCGAAGCAGTTGTCCCTGAGGAGAACGTTGGCGTCTCCATCGCATAGATGGCGTTCGATTGTGTGTTGTCACGGACCGAGACGTCCCAGCTTGCACCAGCGCCGACTTGCGACATCTGCGCCCTGACGCGCACGATGAGCGACGTGCCCGACGGTACGCTCACAGAGTACGCGCCGTTTGCATCTGTACTTGTTGAGGCGATGACGGTCGACGCGCTGTTCAAGATTTCGATCACAGCCCCCCGAATCGGCTTGGCGCTGCTCGCCGCATAAGCCAAAGCACCTGTCGTGTTGGGGATCGAATCGTACGTAGCGACACCGCTCAAGGTGACGGAAGCGGCGGCTGGCACGCCTGCGGCGGGCGACGGAACCGCACTGATTCCACCTCCACCACCGCCACCACCGCCGCATCCTCCCACGAGTGCCAACGCTGCCGACAACGCCAATCCCCGCCAAAACAATCTGCATTCCATATCCAGCGCCTCGCTAGCCTTCGCAACGGCCGGTCGCCGCATGTTTCTAGGATGCCACACCCGTAGGCCAAAAGAACAAAGCCCGCTTGCAGAAGTGCAAGCGGGCTTTGCCAAGTAAGTAGACGTTTTTACTGGAGCTTGATCTCAACGTCGACGCCGGCCGGCAGGTCGAGCTTCATGAGTGCATCCACGGTCTTGTCCGTTGGATCGACGATGTCCATCAGGCGTTGATGCGTGCGGATCTCGAACTGGTCACGGCTGGTCTTGTTGACGTGCGGCGAACGCAGGATGTCGAAGCGCTTCATGCGAGTCGGCAGGGGCACAGGACCCTTGACGATCGCGCCGGTGCGCTTGGCGGTGTCCACAATCTCTGCAGCCGATTGGTCGATCAGCTTGTAGTCGAACGCCTTCAGGCGGATACGGATTTTTTGCTTGGTAGCCATGGTTATTCCTTCGTGCGTTCGATCAGATGTCGAGGATCTTTGCCACGACGCCCGAGCCCACGGTGCGACCACCTTCGCGGATCGCGAAGCGCAGACCTTCTTCCATGGCAATCGGGTTGATCAGCTTCACCGTGATCGACACGTTGTCGCCGGGCATGACCATCTCCTTG